>JAQBQL010000059.1 GCA_028287035.1 Labilithrix sp.
CAGCGCGTCGGCCGCGCCCGCCACCGATGCCGGCCTGGCTCCGGTGGCAACGCCCACGGCGACCGCGGCCGACGCTCCTCCGGCGCCCGCCGCCTCCGACTAGCCGCTCGCCGCCCGATCCGCGCACGCCTGTGCGGAGTTCACCCCGGCGTTCGCAGCCCCGGAAAAAGGCGCGCAACCTCTGGCGGTCACGACCGTGATCGCGCCGCCACTTCTGTGGGAGACTGGCGCGGAGAACAGGGTCTGCCATGAGCCAAACCGAACCCCAGAAGACCGAGCCCCAGGCTCCCGCGCCCGCCGCCGAGCACGATCGCGGCGCCATCGAGCACCTCGCCGAGCTCTATCGCCAGATGCTCCTCATCCGGCGCCTCGAAGAGGAGGCGGCGCGCGCCTACGCGCAGGGCAAGATCGGCGGCTTCCTCCATCTCTACATCGGGCAGGAGGCGGTGGGCGTCGGGTCGATCGCGACGCTCCGTCCCGAGGACTACGTCGTCACGACGTACCGCGACCACGGCATCGCCATCGCCAAGGGCATGACCGCGAAGGCGCTGATGGCCGAGCTTTACGGCAAGGTCACGGGCTGCTCGAAGGGCCTCGGCGGCTCGATGCACATGTTCGACAAGCCGAACAACATGCTCGGCGGCTGGGGCATCGTCGGGGCGCACATCCCGCTCGCCGCCGGCGTCGCGTTCGCCTCGAAGTACCGCGGCGACGGCCGTGTGACCCTCTGCTACTTCGGCGAGGGCGCGGTCAGCATCGGCGGGTTCCACGAGGGCCTCTCGCTCGCGGCGCTGTGGAAGCTGCCGATCGTCTTCATCTGCGAGAACAACGAGTACTCGATGGGCACGCCGCTCTCGCGGACGATGAGCGTCGAGGACGTGTCGCAGAAGGCGCTCGCCTACGGCATCGACCGCGACCGCTTCTTCGCCGACGACGTGCTCACCGTCGAGCAGCGCATCGGCGAGGCGGTGCGCCGCGCGCGGGAGCTCGGTCTCCCGACGCTCGTCGAGGTCCGCACCTACCGCTTCCGCGGACACTCGATGAGCGATCCCGCCAAGTACCGCACCGCCGCCGAGCTCGAGGAACGCAAGCAGAAGGACCCGCTCCACCGCGCGCGCACGCAGCTCGAGGATGGCGGCTACAAGGACCGCCTCGCCGCGCTCGAAGAGGCTGTCGAGAAGGAGGTCCACGAGGCGATCGAGCACGCCGAGCAGGCGCCCGAGCCGGACCTCTCGCTGCTCGAGCCCACCACCTACGACGGCCCCTTCGCGGCCTGAGACACGGCAAGACCAATGGCAAGATCCATCCGTTACCGAGAGGCCCTTCGCGAGGCGATGATCGAGGAGATGGAGCGCGACGAGCGCGTCTTCCTCATGGGCGAAGAGGTCGGTCACTACCAGGGGGCGTACAAGGTCAGCGAGGGCATGCTCGAGCACTTCGGTGAGAAGCGCGTCATCGACACGCCGATCGCGGAGTCCGGCTTCGCGGGCATCGGCGTGGGCGCCGCCATGGTGGGGCTCCGGCCCATCGTGGAGTTCATGACGTGGAACTTCAGCGCCGTCGCCTTCGACCAGATCCTGAACAACGCGGCGAAGGTCCGGCAGATGTCGGGCGGCCAGTTCAGCTGCCCGATCGTCTTCCGCGGGCCGAACGCGAGCGCTCGTCAGGTCGGCAGCCAGCACTCGCACGCGATGGAGCACTTCTACGCGACCGTGCCCGGGCTCAAGGTCGTCGCGCCCGCGTTCCCCGCGGACGCCAAGGGTCTCCTCAAGTCGGCGATCCGCGACGAGAACCCGGTCTGCTTCATGGAGTCGGAGACGCTCTACTCGGTGAAGGGCGACGTGCCCGACGGCGACGTGCTCGTGCCGTTCGGCAAGGCCAACGTGGTGCGCGAGGGCACGGCGTGCTCGATCATCGCGTACAGCCGCGCGACGCACATCGCCCTCGAGGCGGCAGCGACTCTCGAGAAGGAAGGCATCTCCGTCGAGGTGGTGGACCTCCGGTCGCTGCGCCCGCTCGACGAGGAGACCATCGTCGCCTCGGTGAAGAAGACGCACCGCTGCGTGGTGGTCAGCGAGGGCTGGCCGTACGGCGGCGTGGGCGCCGAGGTCTCCGACCGCGTGCAGCGGCTCGCCTTCGACTACCTCGACGCGCCGATCCTGCGCGTCACGAACCTCGACGTGCCCATGCCCTACAGCGCGAAGCTCGAGCAGGAGTGCATGCCGCAACCCGGGCGCGTCGTCGATGCCGTCAAACGAGTCGTGAAGCGCGGAGGGGCGTCGTAGCCATGGCGAAGATTCTCGAGATGCCGAAGCTGTCGCCGACGATGGAGGAAGGCGTCCTCCTCGAGTGGCACAAGAAGGAGGGCGACGCGATCGAAGTCGACGATCTCCTCGCCGAGGTGGAGACCGACAAGGCGACGATGGAGTTTCGCGCGTTCGACAAGGGCACGCTGCTGAAGCAGCTCGTGCCGCCGAACACGACCGTGAAGCTCGGACAGCCGGTGGCCATCGTCGGCAATGCGGGCGAGGACGTGAGCGAGCTCGTGGCGCAGGCCGCCGGCGGCGCGGCCGCGGCGGCTCCGAAGGAAGACGCGCCCAAGGAAGACGCCCCCAAGGAAGACGCCCCCAAGGAAGACGCCGCGAAGCCCGCGGCGCGCGCCACCGGCGACAAGGACGAGGGCAAGGAGCAGCGCGGCGCCGCCGCCAAGGCGCCCGCCGAAGAGGCGAAGAAGCCCGGCGCGGCCGCGCCGAAGACCCGCGGCAGCCTGCTCGACCGCACGCAGCGCGAGGGTGACCACGAGTCCTCCGCCCCCGAGGCGGGCCGCGTGCTCGCGTCGCCCTACGTCCGCAAGGTGGCGCGCGAGCGCGGCATCGATCTCTCGTCGGCCCAGGGCTCGGGCGGCCACGGCCGCATCATGCCGGCCGACCTCGAGGCGCTCGCGTCGGGCGGCGGCGAACCGGCGGCAGCGAAGAGCACGCAGCTCGCCCGCACCGGCAGCGCCTCGCTCGCGGCCCCGCCCGGCGCGGCCCCCACGTCCCCGAACGCGAGCCTGTCCGCGCCCGAGGTCCGCAAGCTCTCCCCGATGCGCAAGGCGATCGCGCGGCGCCTCACCGAGTCGAAGCAGACGGTCCCGCACTTCTACCTGACGATCGACGTCGACGCCGCGCCGGTGCTCGCCCTGCGCGAGAGCATCAACGCCGATCTCGCGGCGCAGGCCGGCAAGGGCAAGGGCGACGACGCGCCGAAGCCCGAGAAGATCAGCGTCAACGATCTCCTCATCAAGGCCGTCGCGGGCGCTCTCGTGCGCGTCCCCGAGTGCAACGCATCGTTCACCGAGGAAGCAATCCTCGTGCACCAGCGCGTCGACGTCTCGGTCGCCGTCGCGATCCCGGACGGGCTCGTCACGCCGGTCGTCCGGAATGCGGACCAGAAGTCGGTGGTTGCGATCGCGCGGGAGGTCCGTGACCTCGCCTCGCGCGCGAGGGCAAAGAAGCTGAAGCCGGAAGAGATGAGCGACGGCACGTTCTCGATCTCGAACCTCGGGATGTTCGGCATCGACGCG
>JAQBQL010000062.1 GCA_028287035.1 Labilithrix sp.
CACCTCGGCGCGCGCTTCGGGCTCGTGGTCTTCGACGAGTGCCATCACCTGCCCGGCCCGACGTACGCGCTCTCGGCGAGGCTCAGCATCGCGCCGCGGCGCCTCGGCCTCACCGCGACGCCCGAGCGGGCGGACGGCCGGGACGCCGAGCTCGTCACGCTGATCGGTCCGACGGCGTACCGGCGCGACATCAGCGAGCTCGCCGGCGAGTACCTCGCCGAGTACGAGACGGAGCGCCTCGAGGTGGAGCTCGCCCCCGAGGAGCGCGCCGAGCACGACGCGGAGCGGGCGATCTACCGCGACTTCGTGAGCAGCCAGGGCATCCGGCTCGGATCGCCGCACGGCTTCAGCGAGTTCGTGATGCGGTCGGCGCAGAGCATGGAAGGGCGCCGGGCGATGCGCGCGTACCGCCGTCAGCGCGAGATCGGCTTCGTCGCCGGCAAGAAGCTCGAGTACCTCGAGCACCTGCTCGATCGGCACCGCGCGGATCGCGTCCTCGTCTTCACGCAGGACAACGCCACCGCGTACAAGGTCGCGCGCCGCTTCCTGGTCCCCGTCATCACGCACCAGACGCGGGTGACGGAGCGAAGCGAGATCCTGGCCGGCTTCGAGGCCGGGACGTACGGCGCGGTCGTCACGTCCAAGGTGCTCAACGAGGGCGTGGACGTCCGCGAGGCCAACGTCGCGATCGTGCTCTCGGGCAGCGGATCGGTCCGCGAGCACGTGCAGCGCCTCGGCCGCATCCTGCGCAAGAGCGGCGACAAGCGGGCGGTGCTCTACGAGCTCGTCACCGCGGGGACCGCCGAGACCATGACCAGCGAGCGGAGGCGCGAGCACGATGCTTACCGCTGACCACGTCGACGCGCGGCGCCAGGGCGACAAGCTCGTCCTCCGCAAGCTCGATGCCCGCGACGTGACGGAGGCGCGCGCGCTCGCCGAGGCCTACCTCGAGGCCGCCCGCGCCTCCGTCGGCCGTACCCGCGCGGAGGTCTCGGAGGTGTGGAGCGAGATCGACGCGGGAGCGACGCGCCGGCGCCTGGCGCTCGGCCTGCGCAAGCTCGTCGAGGACGGCTGCGTGTTCGACGAGGAGAATGCGCTCGACCCCGTGGCCCTGCGACGAGCCCTCTTCCGGCGCGCGACCGAGGTGCGCCGCGCGCGGGACGTCCTCGCCCCCTTCGATCGCGAGGCGGTCCTCGGCGATGTCGCCGTGACGCTGGGCGCGGCGCCCGCCGAGATCGAGCACGGTCTGTTCTCCGACCTCCGCGGCGAGCACCTCCTCCGCCGTGCGCCGGTCCTGAACGCGGCGTCGCTGGTGGCCGCCTACGAGCTGGGGCGCGCGCAGGCGATCCTCCTCCGGGCGGTGCGCGTGCGGTGCGAGGTGGCGGCGGGCGCGCCGGCCGCGGTGCGGGCGTTCTTCTCGACCATGAAGTTCCAGCGCCTCCTCTTCACGACCGAGCGATTGCCGGGCGGCGGGTTCGCGGTCGAGATCGACGGTCCGTTCTCGATGTTCGAGTCGGTCACGAAGTACGGGCTGCGGCTCGCGCTCGTCCTGCCGGTGCTGCGCACGCTGGAGCGCTGGACGCTGAGCGCCGACGTTCGCTGGGGCAAGGAGCGAACGCCGCTCCTCTTCGCGCTGGCCTCCGACGATCGCGGCGAGCCGGTGATCGAGGCGCCCGGCGACGAGCAGCTCCACGAGGACGTGCGGGCCCTGCTCGACGGGGTGAACGCGCTGCCGAAGAGCGCGTGGAAGGCGAAGATCGCGAACATGCTGCTCGACCGGCCCGGCCTCGGCGTGTGCATTCCCGACCTCGTCCTCACGCGGGCGGCGAGCGACGCGCCGATCTACGTCGAGCTGCTCGGGTTCTGGAGCCGTGACGCCGTGTGGAAGCGCGTGGAGCTCGCCCAGCAAGGACTCGGCGCGCCGATCGTGTTCTGCGCGAGCTCGCGCCTCAGGGTGAGCCCCGAGGTCATGGGCGAGGACGTCCCCGCCGCGCTCTACGTCTACAAGGGCAAGCCGAACGCGCGGGCCCTCGTCGAGCACGTCGAGCGTCTCGCCCGCCCCGCGTAGGAGCCCAACTCACCCCTTGGGGGTGATGTTCGTGCGGACCCACGCGATGATGTTCTCGAGCGTCGTTCCCGGCGTGAAGACGCCCTGCACGCCGGCGCTCCTCAGGGTCTCGATGTCGCCCTCGGGGATGATGCCGCCGCCGAAGACGACGACGTCGTCCACGCCCTTCGCGCGCAGCGCCGCGATGACGGCGGGGAAGAGCGTGTTGTGCGCGCCGCTCATGATCGAGAGGCCGACGCCGTCGACGTCCTCTTGAAGCGCGGCGTTCGCGATCATCTCCGGCGTCTGATGGAGCCCCGTGTAGATGACCTCGAACCCCGCATCACGGAGCGCCCGCGCGACCACCTTCGCGCCGCGGTCGTGTCCGTCGAGGCCCGGCTTGGCGACGAGGATACGGGTCTTGCGGCTCGAAGTGACCTCGGAGGACATGCTCCCGTTTATCGTCTCCGCCCGCGCCGGTGTCAACGCGACCCGGCGTTCGCGTCAGATCGCCGCCTTCTCGAGCCAGTGCGGGTTCTTCTGCGTCCCGTCGAACTGCGCGGTGGTCTTGAAGCGCTCGAACTTCCCGTCCTTCGCGACGTCCTTCGTCTTCGCGAGGAGGGCTTCCCGCTCGGCGGGCTCGAGCGGCTTGAAGGAGAGCGCCGTCGCGATCGCCTGGTCGAGGATCCCCATCGTGTCGCAACCGGTTATGACCACCGAGGTCGGCAGGCTCATCGCGTACTGGAGGCACTCGACGGCCGTGACGGCCTTGCTCTCGAGGATGATGCCCGAGCCCATCGACTTCATGCCGAGGACGCCGATCTTCTTCGCGACGAGCACCGGCAACACGAGCTTCTCGAAGCTGCGGAAGTGCGCGTCCATGACGTTGAGCGGCATCTGCACGGTGTCGAACTCGAACTTGTGGGCCTCGGCGGTCCGCAGCATCGCGAGGTGGATCTCGGGGTCCTTGTGGCCGGTGAAGCCGATGAACCGCAGCTTGCCGGCCTTCTTCGCCTCGATGAGCGCCTCGATGCAGCCGCCCTCGGCGAACGCGCGACCGGGATCGGTGGGCCGGATGACCTCGTGGATCTGCACGAGATCGATGTGGTCGGTGCCGAGACGCTTGAGCGACTGATCGAGCTGCTCGGCGGCCGCCTTCTTCGTGCGCCCATCGAGCTTCGTCATCAGGAAGGCCTTGTCGCGGTAGCCGTCCTTGAGCGCCTTGCCCATGCGCTCCTCGCTCTTGCCCTCGTTGTAGTCCCAGCAGTTGTCGAGGAAGTTGATGCCGCGGTCGAGCGCGCTCCGGATGAGGCGAATGCTCTCGGCCTCCTCCTTCTGGACGCCGACGTGGAAGCCGCCGAGGCCGACCATCGACACCGAGACGCCGGTCTTTCCGAGCTGGCGCATCGGCATGGTCGCCTTCGCGACCGAGGCGGTCGGCACCGGGATCTGGCCTTCGATCGGCGCGCCCGGCTGCGGGCCCTGCGGCGGCTCGTCCTTCTTCTTCGTGCACGCCGCGAGCGCGAGCGCGGACATGGAGACAGAGGCACCACCGAGGAACGCGCGACGACGGACCAGGCTCGACATGGTCGCCCGGATGCAGCGAGCGTGCCCGCGTGGGTTCAGGATTTCTGCGAGGCGAGCCGCGTCGCCACGAGGCGAGCCAGACCGTAGATCGACTCCTGCGGGTTCACGCCGAGGCTCGTCGGGAACACCGAACCGTCGACGACGTGCAGGTTCGTGATCGTGTGGTGGCGCAGGTCCTCGCTGCGGACCACGCTCGTCTTCGGGTCGTCGCCCATCGCGCAGCCGCCCATCTGGTGGGCGGTGAACACGGGCACCGCGCCGATGTCCCAGGAGGCCGCATCGATCGCCGCCTCGTCGACCTTGCCGTGCATCACGACGGGCCGCTCGTGGAGGGTCGAGACCGTCTTCGCGCCCGAGGCGAACTGCATCTCGGCGAGGCGCTTCTGCGCGAACCGGAACATGTTCCAGAGCTTCGCGGTCACCGGGTAGTCGAGCAGCGGGGCGCCGCTCGGTCGCAGCGTCACGCGGCCGCCCGGCACGTCCTCGTGGAAGCCGTCGATGCCGAGCGCGAGGTGGAGCGCGCTGTGCGCCGCTTGCGTGAAGAGCTCCTCGTGCGCCTTGCCTCGACCCGGGAGGCCCGTGGACGCCAGCGCCGGGTACCACGGACACGCCTCGATGAAGAAGCCCACGTCGTCGCCGCGGTGCGCGAAGTGATGGCTGGCGGCGCTCTGCGGAGCGCCGCGGTACGGCTCGATCTTCTCGTCGTAGAGCGCGCCGCTGCCGACCACCGGATGCAGGAACGTGCGGGTGCCGACGAGGCCGTCGCCGTCGATCCCGGACCGGAGCAGCAGCGCCGGCGAATTGATGGCCCCGCCCGACACGATGAAACGCCGCGCCTTCACGGTGAGCTTCTTGCCGGTGGGGGCGATGCCCTCGCCGTCCAGGAACGTCCCGGTGAGCGAGCGGACCTGGTTCCCCTCGGTCACCAGCTTGTCGATACGTGCACGATACACGAGCTTCGCCCCCGCCTCGATCGCGTCCGGGATGAGCGTGACGAGCATCGAGCGCTTCGCGTTCACCGGGCAACCGAGGTGGCAGAAGCCCGTCTGCAGGCAGGAGTAGACGTTGCGCTTCAGCGTATCGACCTCCCACCCGAGCTTCTTGCAGCCGTCGTAGAGGGTGCGGTTGTTCGCGTTCATCTGGCCGTACGAGACCTTGGAGATCGCGAGGCGCTTCTCGACCGCTTCGTAGTGCGGGAGGAGATCGGCGTAGCGGAAGCCGCCGACGTGGTGCTTCTTGTTCCAGAGGTCGACGACGTCCTCGGGGGTGCGGAAGCTCGTCGTCCAGTTGACGACGGTGGTGCCGCCGACCGCGCGGCCCTGGAGGATCGCGATGCCCGCGTCCTTCGTGGTGCGCGCCATCCCCTCCTGGAAGAGACGCGGCTCCGTGTCCTTCTCGCGCATCGTGAAGTCGGTGTGCGTGTAGTAGCCGCCCTCCTCGAGCATGAGCACCGAGAGCCCCGCCTGCGCGAGCGTGGCTGCGGTGAACGCGCCGCCCGCGCCGGTACCCACGATGCACACGTCGGCCTCGAGGACGAGGTCGGCCGCCTGCTTGCTGCCGTCGATGATGTTCTTGCTGGAGCGCAGGGTGGCGAGCTTCACGGGGCGTCTCCTTGCGCCTGCGCGGCGAGCCATTCCGGCGTGCCCGCCTGCGAGTCGTCGTACGCCATCGCCGAGAGGCCCGACGGCGGCTCGTAGTGGAGGGGCGGCCAGCTCGTCTCCTCCGCGTAGTGCGCCGCGAGACACAGCTTGCGAAGCGCCTGGTAGCCGGTGCGGCGCACCGTGATCCGGCTGGTCGCCCAGCTGTCGAGCACCTTGTCGCGTCCCTCCGGCGAGAGCCGCGTGAACGGGCTGATCCGCTGGTCGAGCACGAGGCCGGGCAGCGCATTCTCGAGGAGGCCGAGCAGCTTCACCATGTCGTGCTGCGACTCGACCGGCAGCCGCTGGAGCGCCATGTCGACGCCGTGCGCGATCGCGACGTGGTCGGCGCCGGCCGGCGTCACGATGCGCTGGGCGACCGCGACGAGCACCTGGAACGACTGATCGTCGAGGACCGCGAGCGCCCTCGTGGGCGACGCCACGTGCGCGGACGGGTAGAACGCGAGCCCGCCTCCGAAGGCGAGGACCAGGCCGCCGACGAGCCCCGTCTTGAGGAACCTGCGGCGCGAGGGAGACGCATCAGCCATGCGCCGCCAACCTTAGGGAGAAAGCCTCCGCCGCGCCAGCCGACGCGCCGCGCCAACGGGCGGCGGAGCATTCCCCTGCATCCCTGCGCTCGTGCTGCAACGTGGGTCGCGACCTCCTCCATGCTCGAGCCAGCACGGGTCCGAGAAGAGTGCGCGCGGACCTCGCGCGTCCTGCGACAGCGCCTCGACGATGGCGTGGTCGGCCGCGGGGTCGAGCAGGCGCGCGGCGATCTTCGGCGTCGCCGCGCTGCGGTTCGTGGCGTGCTCGTTGTCGGTCCAGACGAGGTGCGTTCCCCAGTCCAGGTGCGGCCCGGTCTCGCCGAACGAGAACGTCAGATCGGCGAGCACGCCGAGACGCGTCCAGCCGTTCACGCAGACGAGGCGGCGGTTCTCGGGGAGCACCGGGAACATCGGGGCGCTCCACGACTCGCCCTGGTTCGTGACGAGGTTGCCGACCGACGCGAAGAGCGGCACGTCGCGCCCGTCCCGGGTCTTCAGCACCACGACGGGCGAGGCCACGTGAGGATGGTGGATGACGACGGCGTCGGCGCCCGCCTCGGCGGCGTGCGCCGCGTGATCCATCACGAGGCTCGTCTGCGGCAGGTACTCGGTGCCCGCATGGAAGATCGCGACCGTCGCGTCACACTCGGCGCGCGCTCGTGCGAGGGCGTCGGTCACCTTCTGCTTGCCCGCGCTCGTCAGCGGAGCGACCGCGAGGCGCCCACCCCGGGCGCAGCTTCCCTTCTTGTTCGAGATCGAGGTCCACGCGACCGCGCAGATCTTGTGCCCGCCCTCCTCAGCGATGATGCGCGGCTCCCACGGATCGCGCGCGTCTCCGCCGAGCACCTGGACCTTGCTGGCGGTGGCCTCGTCGAGGGTCGCCCGGAGGCCCGGCTCACCGAGGTCGCACGCGTGGTTGTTGGCGACCGTGACGACGCCGACGCCGGCCTTTGCCAGCGCGCCGAGCCAGCCGGGCGGCGCGGCGTAGGCCAGGCGATCGGTCCTGTGGTCCACCTCGCCGGTCGCGGCCTCGTAGTTCGCGACCACCGCGTCGGCCTGCGCGAAGAGAGCAGAGAGCGGCGCGAGCGCGGTTCCGATCGACGCGGGCGCGACGAGGCTCGGGCGGTGCGGGAGGAGATCTCCGCCGAGGATCACGCGGAGCGGCCGCACCGGATCGGGGCCGCGGAGCACGGAGCGCGTGGCGACGGCGGGCTCGGACGCGTTCGTCACCGCCGCCGGCGGAGGCGCCGGCCCGTCACAGCCGAGCAGGACCAGGCCTGCAACGAGGGCCGCGCGTGCTCCGGAGAACATGCACCCACATATCCCACCCCTTGGCCATCCGGCCCAATTAGCGGTGCGGGCGCGCTCAGGACAGCTGCGCGAGGAGCTCCGCCGACGTCATCGGGTGCGAGAACATCGGGTAGTCGTACTTGATCGCGTTGGCGTGCTCCTCGATCGAGGTGCCGGCCACGCAGTCGGTCAGCGTCACGACGTCGAAGCCGTGCTCGTACGCGGTGCGCATCGTCGACTCGACGCAGCAGTTCGTGAGGAAGCCGCCGAGGATGACGGTCTTGATGCCCTTGCTGCGGAGGATGAAGTCGAGGTTCGTGCTCGCGAACGTGTCGAGGCCGCGCTTGCCCTCGACCACGATGTCCCCTTCCTCGGGCTTCAGGGAGTCGACGATCGCCGCGCCCCACGTGCCCTTCACGAAGGCCTTGCCGTCGACGACGCCCTTCAGGATGCCGTACGGATGGCGCGTGAGCTCGCCGTAGCCGGGCGCGAACGTGATCGGCGCGTGGAGGACCGCGATCCCCTTCTTCCGCGCCTCGCTCGCCACCTTCTGGGTGTTGGCGAGCATGTTCGTCTCCTTCATCACGGGGGCGACGGCGCCGTGGAGCACGCCGCCTTCGGACGTGAACTCGTTCTGGTACTCGATGAGCACGAGGGCGGTGGTCTTCGGATCGAACGGCATGGCTGAGCCTCCTTGCCCGACCTTAGCTGCTTGTCAGACAAGCAGTCAAGCTGGTACGGTCCGGGGATGCCCAGCGCCGCGGACGTGCTGCCGAAGGTCGTGCTGGGACCGCTCGGCGAACGAGCGCCGCTGTCGATCGCGGTCGCGCGACGGCTCCGCGAGGCCATCGTCTCCGGCGCGATGAAGGTCGGCACCGAGCTGCCGAGCGAGAAGGATCTCGCGCGCGATCTCGGCGTCGGGCGATCGACGATCCGAGAAGCGCTCCGCATCCTGCAGGCGCAGGGGCTCCTCTCGGGCGGCGACACCGTGTCGACGGTGCGGCCGCGCGTGACCGCGGATTTGACGCTCGGCATCGCCGCCACGACGATGGAGAACGTGCTCCGGCTCGGGCGCGTGCCGCTCCGCGATCTCGTCGAGCTCCGGGTCCTCGTCGAGGGCGCCGCGCTCCGTCACGCGGCCGCGCACCCCGCTCCGGCGGCCATCGCCGAGGCGCACGAGGCGGTGCGCGCCATGAAGGGCGCCGGGGGCGGGCGCAGCGTCGACATCGACACGTTCCGCGCCGCGGATCTCCGCTTTCACCGGAGCCTCCTCGCCGCGTGTGGGAACGTGGCGTTCTCGCTCGTCATGGACGTGCTGCGGAACGCGGTGCTCGGTCACCTCGGCGAGCAGCTGCTACGCGTGCCGAACGCGCGCGAGGCCATGGCGGTCCTCACGAGGGAGCACGAGGCGATCCTGAGCGCGGTCGAGCAGGGCGAGGGTCCGCGCGCCGCGGAGCTCGTGACCGCCCACGTCCACGACTTCTACCGCGACGAGCTCGAGCACGAGGCCGAGGCCCCGCCGTGATGGCGCCTGCGTGGGCCGCCGATCTGGGCGCAGCGCTCGGGTCGTTCGACGGCGGCTCGCCGCTGACCGTCGATGCGGACGTCGTCGCCTCGTACGCTCGCGATCAGGCGCCTCTCGCCCCCGCCGGAACTGCCGCCGCTCTCGTGCGCGCGCGGAGCGTCGAGCACGTGACGACCACGCTTCGCTTCGCGAACGAGCGGCGGATCCCCGTCGTGACACGCGCCGCGGGCACCGGCCTCGCCGGCGGCGCCAACGCGGTGGACGGATGCATCGTGCTCTCGGTGAGCGCCCTGAACCGCATTCTCCACATCGACACGGCAGCAAGGATGGCGGTGGTCGAGCCCGGCGTGCTCAACGGCACGCTCGCGGCGGAGGCGGCGCGCCTCGGGCTCTTCTACGCGCCCGATCCGGCGAGCCGCGCCATCTCCACGATCGGCGGCAACATCGCGACGAACGCCGGCGGCTCGTGCTGCCTGAAGTACGGCGTCACGGGAGACCACGTCGCCGCGCTCTCGCTCGCCCTCGCGGACGGCTCGATCGTGAAGACCGGCGCGCTCACCGCGAAGAACGTGGCCGGCCTCGATCTCACGCGGCTGGTCGTCGGCTCCGAGGGCACGCTCGGCGTGGTGGTCGAGGCCACCGTGCGACTGCTCCGCGCGCCGCGTCCCGCCTCGACCCTGGTGGCCTTCTTCGACACGCTCGAGCACGCCGGCGACGCGATCGTGGCGATGGACTCCGCGTTCGATCTCTCGCTCCTCGAGGTGATGGACCGCACGACGATGATCGCCGTCGAGGACCTCACCCGCATGCAGCTCGACACCTCGGCCGCCGCGTTCGTCCTCGCGCAGAGTGACGGCAGCGACGCGGCCTCGGTGATCGCCGAGTGCGAGGCGCTGTGCCGGGCGCACGGTGCGCGCGACGCGGCACGCTCCGACGACCCCGAGGAGGGCAGGCAGCTCCTCGCGGCCCGCCGCATGGCGCTCCCGGCGCTCGAGAGGCTCGGCACGACGCTCCTCGACGACGTGGCCGTCCCGAAGCCGGTGCTCACCCGGATGATCCGGCGCATCACCGAGATCGCGAGCGCGCACGACCTCGTCATCGGCACGTTCGGGCACGCCGGCGACGGCAACCTCCACCCGACCATCGTGATCCCCGGACCGGACGACGCGTCACGGGCCCGCGCGTTCCAGGCCTTCGACGCGATCGTCAAGGCGGCGCTCGAGCTCGGCGGCACGATCGCCGGCGAGCACGGGGTCGGCTCGCTGAAGCGCGAGTACCTCGGCGGGATGGTCGGCGACGCGTCCGTCGCGCTCATGCGGCGGATCAAGAGCGCGTTCGACCCGAACGGCATCCTCAATCCCGGCAAGGCGTACTGAGGCCGGGCCGGCGCCCGAGCAGCTACCTCGGGATCTCGAGCACGACCGCGTACACCTGCGTGCCGCGCAGGATCCTCCCCGTGACCTCCTTCGCGCTGCTCGACGCGAGGGACATCCCGACGAGCACGAGGGTGTCGACGCTCAGGACCCGCGTCGAGCCGACCTGCGTGATGACGTCCCCGTCCTTCAGGCCCGACTTGTACTTGTTCACGCCGACGAGCCTCGCCCCGATCGGCGCGCCGTCTGCGCCGGTCGCGTTCACGACGCCGACGTCGCGCTTCTCCATCGCCTGACCGACGATCTTCGCCGGCACGCGAATGGTGCCCTTCACCGCCGCGCGCCAGCATCGGCCGGCGCGCCCGGGCTCCCGGCGTCGCCCGGATCGGCGTGCGCGACCGTGCCCGAGAGCACGGTCAGCGCAGCGCCGATCACGACGGACGCGAGCCGCAGGAGAAAGCCCTCAGCTCTTCTCGGGGGTCCCGCCTTCGGGCGTGGCGCCGTCGGGCGCTGTCCCTTCGGGCGTGCCTTCGGGGGTGCCGTCCTCGGCGTCATCATCGTCGTCGTCGTCGTCGTCATCATCATCGTCGAGATCCTCGACCGACTCCGGCTCCTCGGGCAGAGCGCGGCCTTCCTTCTCGGCCTGCTGACGCTCCTTCTCGCGCTGCGCCTTCGCCTGGGCGACGCGCTGCATGATGGCGGGCTTCGGAGCGACGAGCACGCTCATCGCGCGGGCTTCCATCGCGATGCGGGTCTCGACGTTGGCGATGTCCTCGATGCCCTGGATGATCACGGTGATCTGCTCCTGGGCCTTCTCGGGGTGCGTGATCTCGCGGCCGCGGAAGCGGACGGTGACCTTCACCTTGTGACCGGACTCGAGGAACCGGCGCGCCGCGTTCGTCTTGAACGCGATGTCGTGGTCGTCGGTCTTCGGGCGGAGCTTGATCTCCTTGATCTGGACGACGGTCTGCTTGCGCTTCGCCTCGCCCGCCTTCTTCTTCTCCTCGTACTTGTACTTGCCGAAATCGAGGATCTTGCAGACGGGAGGCTCGGCCTTCGGGTTGACCTCGACGAGATCGAGCCCCTGCTCCTGAGCCCGCCTCAGCGCCTCGTGCGTGGAGAGAACACCGAGCATCTCGCCGTTCGCGTCGATGACGCGCACCTCCGGCACACGGATGCGGTGATTGACTCGGATCTGGAACTGCCGCTGCGGCTGGCGCGGATCAAACCTGGGACGACCCATCGACATTTGTAAACCGTGACCTCCTCGAAACGAACGCGATCGTGAGGCCACACCTGCGGCCGGACGAATGTGCGCAAGTCTGGTCCGGGAGGTGGGGTGGGGTCAACCCCGGCGACCGGCATTTGTCGCCGCCCCTCCCGAGCCTCGCCAGCAGGGGTCGGGCGCCCCCGAACCCGTCGATGCCCGGCTTTTCGAGCCCAGATCGCGTGGTAGGGTGCCCGCCGTGCCCGCAGCGCTGTCGCTCGTGATGAATCCCGGCCTCCCCGACGAGCACGCGACGCTCCTCCAACCGGGCACGATCACGATCGGCCGGACCAAGGACAACCAGGTCGTCTGCATGCACAAGAGCCTGTCGCGCAAGCACGCGCAGCTCGACTTCGACGGCAAGACCGTCCGCGTCACCGACCTCGGCAGCAAGAACGGCGTCTACGTCAACGGCAAGCGCGTCCCGGCGTGCACGCTCGCCGACGGCGACAGCTTCCGCTGCGGCGACATCTCGTTCCTCGTCGAGGGCTCGACCTCCCAGGCGCCCCGCCTGTCGGTGGGCGCGCAGACGCTCCCCTCGCCGCTCGGTCTCGGCATCGAGAGCGCCCTCGGCCAGCGCGTCACGAAGGTGCCCCCGCCGGCGGTCCTCGTCGAGGACGACCAGCGCTACAAGGACCGGCTCTTCCTCATGATCCGCGCGACGGAGCTGCTCGTCGGGGAGGTCCCGGTCGACCGCATGCTCGAGGAGCTCGTCGTCCTCGCGGTGCAGGTGCTCGAGGTGGACCGCATCGCGCTCCTCGTGCTCGACGAGGACACGCTGCAGATGACGCCGCGCGTGATCCGCACCTTCGCCGGCGCGTCGCCGACGCCGTACAGCAAGCGCGTCGTCGACCGGGTCATCAGCCAGGGCGCGCCGACGTCGTTCGCGGACGTGTCGCGCGACACCTCGCTCGAGGGCGACGCGTCGGGCGACACTGCGATCCGCGGGGCCATGGCGGCGCCCATCAACTCCGGCGGCGGCGTCACCGGCGTGCTCTACGCCGACAGCGTCTCGCGCGCCGACGCCTTCCGGGCCGACGACGTCGCGCTTTTTCGCGCGCTCGCGAACGTGGCGGCGGTCGCGATGGAGAGCGCCGCCCTCCGTCGCGCCGGCCCGCCGAACCGCGCGTCGGATCCGGGCTTCTCGTACGACGACAAGACCCGGATCCCTCTCTAGGCGCGGTTCACGGAGCTTCGTCGGTGTCCGTCTGCGGGCCGGGGCCGTGGCCGACCGGCGTCGGGCCCTTGCCCGCCCAGGCCGAGACGTAGTTGCCCGCGAGGGCCGCAGCGCGCGCCGCCGGGACGAGCCAGGACTTGTGGCGGTCGAGGCGCACCCCTATGCCCGCGTTGCCCGCGCCGCTCTTGCCGTACGTCGCGATCGACGTGACGCCGAACGCGACGGGCGCATTCGCGGTGAAGCTGGCCTGCGAGAGGATGCCCGACCCGGAGTCGCCGCCGGCGACGCGGGCGCCGATCATGAACTGACCCGTGCTCAGGGTGAAGTGGTTCGAGGGCGGCGACGAGATGTCGACGGTCGAGCACGCGCCGGGCTTGTCCGAGTAGCAGCGGACCGGGATGTTCTCCGCGTAGCGGCGCAGGAGCTCGCCCTCCGCCTCGTCGATGGGCTGGAGCGTCGTCGGGTCGATCATGTCCGTGATGACGCCGCGGCCGACGATGGCGGCGGAGCGCGGCGCGTCGACCACGCGGGTCATGTTGCGCAGGTCGAGCCGGATCGGCGTGACGGAATCGACGAGGTTCGTCTCGAGACGAAGGAGCGCGATGTCGTCGTCGCAGGCGTTGACGCCCGTGGGCGTGGTGATCTCGACGACCTTGGTCCAGGTCGGGTTGGCCGCGAGCACCGACGGGTCGACGGTGATGCTGGCCGGCGTCGGGCTCGGCGTGGGCTTGAACTTCGCGTCGCAGAAGCCGGGGGCGTTCGTGAAGTCCACCTCGGCGATGCAGTGACGCGCGGTGAGCACCAGGTTCTTGCCGACGAGCGAGCCCGAGCAGCGCGTGCCGGGGACGACGCACGCGCCGATGTTCCCCTTGGCGGGATCGGTGTTCGGCGCGCTGTTGCAGACGCCGACCGCCCACGTGTTCTTGAGATCGCGCGGGGAGTTCACGAGCGCGTCCTCCGAGTCCTCGGTCGGCGCGTCGGTCGGCGCGGCGCAGGCTGCGAGCAGGCCGAAGAAGGTGAGAACGGAGGCGGTCGAGATGGCGGAAAGGCGCATGATTTTACCCTGGTGAGAAGCGGTTGCAGGTCTCCCCAGGTCAAAGCAGGACGTGTGCCAGACGCCTACCGGTCGGTCGGTCGGTGTTTTCGTCGGTCGCGCGGGCGAATCGCGGCCCGGCGGCCGCTCACGCCGGGGTCGAAAAACACGTCCATGGCGCGGGGCCTCGCGCAACGTCGCGCAGGCCCCTGCGCGTCACGCCGGGAGCTTGGACTCCGCCGCGAGCATGGCCGCGAACTCGTCGAAGGGCAGCGCGCCGAGCTCGCCTCGGTCGCGCGAGCGAACGGAGACGGTCCCCGCCTCGACGTCCTTCGGACCGATGACGAGCATGTACGGATGCCGCGCGGTCCGTGCGTTCCGGATCTTCGCGCCGAGCTTGTCGCCCGCGAAGTCCGCCTCGACGCGGAAGCCCCTCTGCTTCAGGCGCGCGAGCACGTCACGGCCGTACTCCTCGCTCTTGTCGCTGACCGTGAGCACGATGGCCTGCAGCGGCGCGATCCACGCCGGGAAGTTCCCGCCGCAGTGCTCGATGTAGACGCTGATGAACCGCTCGAGCGAGCCGAAGATCGCCCGGTGCAGCATGACCGGACGGTGCGAGGCGCCGTCGGCGCCCGTGTAGTCGAGCTCGAAGCGCTCCGGCAGGTTCGGGTCGTACTGGAGCGTCGCGAGCTGCCAGCTGCGCTTCAGCGCGTCCTGCACGTGGAACTCGATCTTGGGGCCGTAGAACGCGCCCTCGCCCGGCAGGTTCTCGAACGCGAGGCCCGCGTTGCGGAGGCCGTCGGCGAGCGCGCCCTCGCTGCGGTCCCAGTCGGCGTCGCTGCCGAGACGCTTCTCGGGCCGCAGCGCGAGCTTCACGTCGATCTTCTCGAAGCCGAACGCCTTGTACGCGGCGAAGAACATCTTGATGAAGCGCTCGATCTCCTGCGGGACCTGCTCCTCGGTGCAGAACACGTGCGCGTCGTCCTGGCAGAACGAGCGCACGCGCGAGAGGCCGTGCACGACGCCGCCGCGCTCGTAGCGGTGGAGCCGGCCGAAGTCTGCGACGCGCCAGGGGAGCTCGCGATAGCTGCGCCGGCGTGATCCGAAGATCACGCAATGGCTCGGGCAGTTCATCGGCTTGATCGCGAAGGCGTTGTCCTGCAGCTCCTTGACGAGATCGACCGCGGCGGGATCGCTGCCGTCCTCCTTCTTCGCGAGGGCCTCTTCCATGAGGTCCTCGGTCCAGAGGCGGTACATGTTCTCGTTGTAGTTGCCGAGGTGACCGCTCGTGCGGAACAGCTTCGGGTCGAAGATCTGCGGGGTGATGACCTCGTCGTACCCCTCGGTCACGTACAGCTTCCGCATGTACTCGACGAGCGTGTTGTAGATGAACGCGCCCTTCGGCAGGAAGAACGGCATCGCCGGCGAGACCGGGTCGAAGATGAAGAGCTCGAGCTCCTTGCCAAGCTTGCGGTGGTCGCGCGCCTTCGCCTCCTCGATGAGCTTCAGGTGCTCCTCGAGCAGCTCCTGCGTCGGGAACGCGGTGCCGTAGATGCGCTGGAGCATCGGGTTCTTCTCGTCGCCGCGCCAATACGCGCCGGCCACGCTGGTGAGCTTCACCGCGCCGAGGTTCGACGTGCGCGGCACGTGCGGGCCCTCGCAGACGTCGACCCAGTCCTTCTCGTAGTTCGAGGACTTCTCGTGGGTGCCGTGCTTGTAGAGCGAGATCTCCTCGCCCTCGGGGATCGACTTGATGATCTCGACCTTGTAGGTCTCACCCATCTTCTCGAAGAGCGCGAGCGCCTCGGCGCGGGTGACGGCCACCTTGCGGAAGGGCGTGTTGCTCTTGACGATGTCGCGCATCGCCTTCTCGATCTTGGCAAGGTCGTCCTCGGTGAAGCCGCCGCCCGGCTTGTCGAAGTCGTAATAGAAGCCGTCCTCGATCGCGGGGCCGATGGTGACCTTGGTCCCCGGGAAGAGCTTCTGCACCGCGTCCGCCATGACGTGGGCGGTCGAGTGGCGGATGACGTGGATGCCGTCCTTGTCCGTCGCGCGAACGACCTCGTACGGCGTCGTGGGCTCGATCTGGGAGTGGAGATCGACGAGCTTGCCGTTCGCCTTGATCGCGACGACGTCGTCAGCCAGCTGGCCCTTCTGCTCGAGCAGATTGCGTACGTTGATTCGTTCCATGGGAATGAGGTCCCATGGCTACCACAGCGGCGCGCCTCCCGCCGCTGGTACGGCGCGCGCCTAGTCCTGGCAGACGCCTTCCTTGACGCCGTTGATGACCGGCGCGTTCGCGCCGAACACGTCCTTGCACCGGAAGCCGCTCGCCTGGTCGCAGTCGCTGTCCTGGCCGACGCGGCACCACTTCTCGCACTCGAAGCCGATCTTGCTGCTCGGATGATCGATGCACGCGTAGCCGGGCTGGCAGTCCGACGTGTCGACGCACGTGCCGAGCGCCGGCGTCGTGCCGCCGTAGTTGCAGTCGGTGACCTTCTCGGGCGCGTAGTACGTGTCGAACCAGTGGCAGGCGTTCGTCCCGCACACGCCCGCCGGGTTCATCGGGTCGCAGTTGATCGTGCAGACGTTCTTGTTCGTGATGGGCTTGTCGGCCCCGTCCAGCACCGCGACGCACAGCGAGGTGCCCGCGACCGTGCACTTCGAGAGCGCGGTCCCGCAGTACGGCCGGCAGGCGCCGAAGACGCACGCGAGGCCCGCGATGCAGTCGCCCGTCTGGAAGCACGGACGGCCCACCGTGGCAGCGCCGGCCGTGACGCACGACGTGGCGCCGTTCGTGTCGTTGGTGACGTCGCACGTCTCGTTCGAGCCGCAGCCGCACTGGGGATCGAGCCCGCACTTGTCGTTCGGCGGGACCGCCTTGCACGCCGCGCCCGTGTCGGGGACGCTCGCGTCGGCCTCCTGGACGGTGGAGGTGCCGGTCGGCGCGGTCGACTCGGGCGGCGTCTGCGCGCCCTCGAGATCGTCTGGAATGGCGGGCGCCGACGAGCACGCGAACGCCGCCACGCCGAGGGCGACGGCCGCGAGGGAAGCGAGGGCGGGAAGGTTCCGCTTCACACGTGAAAAGCTAGCACCGCGATCGCGACGCGCCGAAGCAAAGCCGAAGAAAACCCGCTACCTACATGGACCGTGCCCGATCCACCGGCGCGTCACGGCGCAGCCGCATCGCCGGCGGCGGCGCTGCAATCCGGACCGCATTCCGCTTCCTTCCCGCAGCGGTAGACCGACTCCGCGAGGTTCACGGGCAGGAGCGTGATGTCGGGCTGAGGGAGCCCTTGATCGTTGTCGCGGTAGAGGCAGAGACAGCTCTGCACGCACGCGGGAAGCGCGCCGCTGCCGCTGGGCGGGGTCGCGCAGAGCGTGTCGATCTCGGCGCGCGTGCGGGGTGCCTGCTCGGGGAGAGTGCCGGTGCTCCCTTCGAGCGCAGCACCGAGGCCGGCGCCGCACGTGCTCACGATGCACTCGAGCATCAGCTTGCACGCGCGGCTGCCGTAGCAGCGGTTGAGCGGCTGGCAGCACGCGCCGGCGAAGCACTTGTCACAGCGCGCGTCGTGGATGAGGAGCGCCGCCTTGTCGACCTCGCACACCGGCAGCCCGCACTGCGCTCCGCACGCCGAGCGCATGCAGCGGTACGCCTCGTCGGCCTCCTTCACGGAGGCGAGCGGCTCCGCGCAGGTCGCCTCGCTGCGGGCGCCCTGGAGCCTCGCGTCGAGCACGCACCGCTGCGCGTCGTGCACGAGCGCCGGGCAGCCGTTCTCGTTCTGGCAGCGGCCGACGTAGTCGCAGCAGTTGTCCTCGAGGCACGCCGTGCACCCGTTGTCCTCGTTCCCCGGGTCGCGGCGCGCGTCGAGACGGCCGGGATCGCACGTCTCGGCAGGGAGATCGAAGGTGTTGCACGAGGCAAGGAGCGCGAGGCCTCCCGTGAGCCCGGCGGTGAGCAGCGCGCGGAGAGGCGAGGCCTTCATCTCAGAAGCGCCCCGTGAGCCCGGCCGAGCCGGCGCCGACGTAGCCCTTCACCGTCACGCCGGAGACGACCTTCTCCATGGTCGGCTTGCCGATGCTGATGACGCCCACGGTGAAGAAGCCGATGGTCGCGGCGGCGCCGATCACGGTGGCGACGATCCAGGAGCGCATCACGGTGATGTCGTCGTCGCGGACGTGCTGCGGGCAATAATCCTCGCCGCAGCCCTCGTGCGCGCGGCTGGAGGCGTTGACGGCGAGCACCGCGGAGACGCCCGTCACCGTGAGCGCCACCGACGAGGCGGTGAAGCCGACGAACACCCACGGGTTGGTCTGCCTCAGGTAGACGACCTGTCCGGCGCCAGGCTCGGGAGCCTTCGGGGGCACCCACTGCGGCGCGAGCTCGACGTCCTTGATCTCGGACTCGGCGATCTGGAGGGTCACGCGCTCCTCGGGCCCGTCGCCGGCGCGCGCGACGATCACGTGGCGGCCCGGATCGACGGCGCGCGGGGTGATGGCGCCGACGGTGGTGATGGGGTCCTCGTCGATCCGCACCGAGGCGGTCGCTCCCTCGGGGAGCTTCAGGTGGATGCGCAGCGTCGGGATGCGCGGCTCGAGATCGGAGGCGAGCTTGTCGGCCTCGGCCCGCGCCGTCGCGGAGCGCTCCGATTCCTCGAGCGCGGGCGGGATGCGGCCGACGCGCTGGAACATCTCGTGCGCTTGGAGGACGTGCCCGAGCAGCAGGTGCGTCTTGCCGAGCTCGAAGGCGGTCACGGGCGTCTGCACGAGGTCGAAGGCGGTCGTGAGCCGGCCGAGGGCCGCGGCGTGATCGCCCTTGTCGCGGAGGGCGAGCCCTTCCTTCAGCGCGTTCCGGGCGGTCGCGAGATCACCGGCGCTCGGAGTGCCGGCCGCTGCGGCGAGCGGCGGCGCGGGCTTCGGCGGATCAGCGAGCGCGACGCCGGACGCGGAGAGGCCCGCGAGGACGAGGAGCGACGAGCCGACGAGCCTGCGCATCGCTCCGATCCGTATCGTGATCAGTAGAGGATGTCACCGTGACGGCCCGCGTCGGGCTTGCCGGCGGGCGCGGGCGGCGGCGGAGTGAGCGACGCGGCGGGCTTGGGCGCAGCAGGCGGCGTCCGGCTCGCGGGCGGACGCGCGACCGACGAAGCTGTGACGGAGGCCGACGTAGCGCCGGCGCCGGCGCTCGCCGACGTCGAGGCGCTCGGGCGTCCCGACGTTGCACCTGCGGCGGCCGCCGAGGGCTCGGCTTCGGCGGGCGTCGTGGGTGTCGTGAGAGTCGTGGGCGTCGGCACGGGTACGGGCGTGCCGGCGGCGACGCTCGAGGGGGCGGTGTGCGCGCTCGCCGATCCCGCGGACGAGCCGCTCTCCGCGCGCCGGCGGCCGATGCCGACGCCGATCGCCGCGGCGATGATCACGGTGCCGATGACCACGCCCGCGATGGGCCCGCCCGAGCCCTTGCGCGGCGCGCTGCGGGAACGCGTCCCCGGCTCGCTGCGCGCGAGCGATCCGGTGTCGGCCGGCGCGTCCTCGCCGATCTCGCCGCCGGAGGCGTGGGTGGACGCGAGCACGAACGAGGGCCGCTCGTGCGCGTCGGGATCGACGGAGATGGGCGCGGGCGGGCCGCTCGGATGCGTGGCCGCCGCGGCCTTCCGCTGGGTGCCCGACGCGGCGTCGCGCGGGCCCGAGTCGGACATCCCGGAGACGGCCGGCGGAAGAGAGACGACGCCCTCGAACGCGTTGCGGAACGCGTCGGCGAGCTCGCGGGCGCTCCCGAAGCGATCCGCCGGCTCACGCGCGCAGGCCTTCGCGAACCACTCGTCGACCGCCGCGGGTAACGCGGGATTGGCGCGGCTCGGTCGCGGCGGCTCACCGGTCGCGATCTTCACCGCCAGCGCTCCGAACGAGGGACCGTCGAACGGGCGCTTGCCGGTGAGCGCCTCGTACGCGACGACCCCGAGCGACCACAGGTCCGACCGGTGATCGATGCTCTTCTGCGCCGTGACCTGCTCGGGCGACATGTAGAACGGCGTGCCGACCACCTGCCCGGTCTTCGTGTGGCCGTCGAGCGTGATCTCCTCGCCGGCGGCCGCGGCGCTCTTCGCGATCCCGAAGTCGAGGATCTTCACGAAGAGCTCGTCCTCCGCGTCGGCGGCGCACAGGAAGATGTTGTCCGGCTTGATGTCGCGATGGAGGAGCCCCGCGGCGTGGGCCTTCGCGAGCGCGCGCGCCACCTGCTGGACGATCATCACGACGCGCCGCGGATGGAGCGCGCCGACGTCGGCAATCTCGCAGGCGAGATCGCGTCCCTCGAGGTGCTCCATCACGATGAACGGCACGTCGTCGGCGGTCAGCCCGTAGTCGAAGGTCTGGACGACGTGCGGGCTCTTCACCTGCGACGCCGCCTCGGCCTCGCGCTTGAACCGCGCCCGTGCGCTCGCGCTCGTGTCGAGGCTGCCCAGCATGAACTTCACCACCACGCGGGTGCTGAGCGCCGTGTGATCGGCGAGCCACACCGCCCCCATGCCGCCGGCGCCGATCGGGCTGACGAGGCGCACGTTGGGCGTGACCTCCATGCCAGCGGCGATCGAGGCGCGTGCGCTCTCCACGGGCGCAGCATAGCCCAAAGTGGCGCGCCCACCCCGGTGTGCTTAGCTTCGCGGCGCGTTGGGCAAGGAAGGGCAAACAGGGGGGCTGCGGCTCGCGCTGAAGGTCGTCGCCATCCTCGTGATGGTGCTCACGCCGCTGCTCGGCATCTGGCTCGCGTCGTCGCTCGCCGCGTTCGGCAACCATGCGACGTGGGTGCCGGTCGCCGCGGGTCTCCTTCTCTTCCCGGGGGTGCCCCTCCTGTGGGAAGGCGCAGCGACCCTGCGGCATCACGGCGATGCGCGCGCGCACACGAAGCAGCGCTGGCTCACCGCCACCGATCGCCTCGCGCTGCGGACGCTCTCCGTCAACGTGGTGTTCCTCGCCGTGCTGCTCGCAGCGTTCCCGCAGCGCGCGTTCGTCGCGCTCTCCGCGCGCGGCGACTGGATGCTCGATCGCCGCCATGGCCCGGCCGCCGAGAGCACGCGGAAGGCGCTGCTCACGAGCGCCGGCGCGCTCGAGTGGCTCTACCGAGCCGCGCACGACAACCCGTACCGGCGCGACGACGATCATCGCGCCGACCACGAAAACCCGACCCCCACGCCGACACCAACCGCAACCGCGACCGCCGACCCTCCCCCGGTGCCAACCGCCTCCGCGTCCGCGTCGGCGTCTCCGTCCGCGTCTGCGTCCGCGTCCGCGTCCGCGTCTCCGACTCCGACGCCCGCCCCCGACACCGCGCCCCTCGCCTACCCCCAACCCGCCACCATCCACCCGCTCATCGCGCACCTCCCCCCCGAGGCCGAAGCGAGCATCGAGACCCTGGGCCGCTACATCGCTGCGCGCGAGCCGGACCCCGTCCAGCGCGTGAAGGCGCTCCACGACTGGGTCGTCGATCGGATCGCCTACGACACCCCCGCGTACGTGGCGCATCGCATCCCCGACAGCGACCGTGACGCCCGCGCCGTGTTCTCGTCACGCGTCGGCGTGTGCGCCGGGTACGCCTCGCTGCTCGCGGACCTCGGCAAGGTCACGGGCGACGAGATCGTCTACGTGGTCGGCGACGCGCGCACGCCGTCGTCCCCCATGGAGGGCGAGGGCCACGCGTGGAACGCCGTGAAGCTCCACGGCCAGTGGTACCTCATCGACCCGACGTGGGACGCCGGCTCGTCCGACGACACGTTCCACAAGGAGTACCAGACCACGTACCTCTTCACGCCGCCCGCCACGTTCGCGATCTCGCACTTTCCCGACGACGCGAAGTGGCAGCTCCTCGAGGCGCCGCTGACCCGCGCCGAGTTCTTCCGGAGGCCGGCCCTCGAGCCCGCGTTCTTCCTGTTCGGGCTGGATCTGGTCACGCCCGATCGCTCGCAGGTTTCCGTGCACGATGCCCTCGACGTCGAGGTGCAGAATCCGCGCGGCGTGTTCCTTCTCGCGAGCTACGTGCCGAAGCAGGGCGGCCCCAAACGCGATTGCACGCCGAGTGGCAAGACGCGAATTCACTGCGACTTCCCTGCCGGCGGCACCTACGATCTGCACCTCTACGCGAGCACGAAGGAGTACGGCAGGTACCCCGGCGTCGGTTCGCTCGAGGTGAACGTGCGGCCCTGATCTATAGTCGGACGCCGTATGCAGACGGCCCGCATCGTCACGTACAACGTCAGGTACTTCGGCCACGGCACGCGCGGCATCGCGAGCACCGGCAAGGCGATGGAACGCATCGCGCAGGCGCTCGCGTCCCTCGACCCGCTCGCCGACGTCATCTGCCTGCAGGAGGTGGAGACGACGAGCCTTCGCTCCAACGTCGTGCACCGCTCGCCCGACGGCGAGACGCAGCTCGAGCGCCTCATGCGCATGCTCCACGCGGCCCTCCACGCCGCCGGCAAGAAGGACGAGTACGAGGCGTACTACTTCCCGGCGCACACCTATCGCGTGAGCGTCACGCCTCTCTACACGACCGGTCTCGCGGTCATCGCCCGGCGTAGCTTCAAGGTCTCGCACCACAACGCGGGGCAGCCGATGGACATCACGCATCGGCAGTCCAGGATCCATCCGGTCAAGAAGCTGAAGCAGACGCGCATCTGCGCGCACGTCCGCGCGACCGACGCGTCGGGCGTCGACTTCGACATCTTCAACACGCACTTCAGCCTGCCCACCACGTTCTCCAAGGCGTTCTGGTTCGAGGAGCGGCGCATGGGCTGGGGCCCGAACCAGCTGCAGGAGGCGCGGAACCTCGTGAAGTTCGTCGCGCAGGAGAAGCAGAGCGAACGGTACGTGGTGGTCGGCGACTTCAACTCGCTGCCCGGGTCACCCGTCTACCAGGCGCTCCGCGAGCAGGGCTTCCGCGATCCGTTCGCCGAGCATCACGGCTACGACGAGGAGCAGCTCGTGAAGTGGCCGACCGCCGGCTTCATGAACCTGCGCATGCACCTCGATCACATGTTCAGCGGCCCTGGCCTGCGGTGGGTCGACTTCGACGGGACCCACAAGTTCGGCGAGCGCGACGGCCTCTTCCGTGGCCTCTCCGATCACGTTCCGATCGTCGGCACCTTCGCGCTGACCTGAGCGTCGATCGCGGCGGTCACCCAGCCGAGCGCGCGGAGCAGCGCCTTCTCGGCGCGCGGCGTCGTCACCATGCTCACGTGTCCGGGCGGGCGCGAGCCGTCGTCGCTCGTACGCAGGCGCTCGAGCAGCACCGGGCCCTTGCACGCGCTCACGAACGCCGCCGCCGAGTCGGGATGGCAGACGAGGTGATCGCCCTCGCTCGCGACCGCGGCGACCGGCACGGCGACGCGCGCGAGAGACGCGGCATAGTCGTCGGTCCCGTCCTGGCTCTCCCACGCGCCCTTGTCGAGGAAGCCGAAGAAGTCGCTCGCGAACTGGGCAGACGCATCGTCGCTGCCCAGGTGGAGGAGGCGTGCCGGCAGGCGCCCCACGTGGTCGACCGCCGCCCGGGCCCCGCGCGCCACGAGCCGCTTGGCCGCCCAGCGAAGGCTCGAGGGCTCGAACATCTGTAGCCACACGCTCGCTCCGACCGCGACGATGCCGTCGGCGTCGAGACGGCCCGTGCCCTGCGACGCGAGCGCGGTGTGGCCGCCCAGCGAGTGGCCGAGGACGATGACCGGACGCTCCTCGCCCCGCGCCTTGGCGCATGCAACGACCGCCGGAAGATCGAAGCGCACGAGCTCGTCGTAGCTCCAGTCCTCGCGACCGGGCGGGAGGGCGCTGTCGCCGTGGCCGCGGAAGTCGAAGGCGATCGCGCGGTATCCAGCAGCGGCACACGCCTGGGCGAGCCCGGGACGCTCGCGTCGCCCGAACGCGGTCTTCCGCGCGAAGAGCGCGTGGGCCATCACGCAGGTGCCGCGGAGGGGCACGTCGCGCGGCGGCTCGGTCACGATCGCGCGCAGGGCGACCCCGTCCGACGTACGGATCTCGAGCTCCTCGTACGAGTCGCGCGGCGCGCGGTGTGCGCGCCGCGAACGCTTGCCCGCCGCCATCAGGAGCTCATTCGAGAGGAAGCACCCAGGCCTGGTCGCCGACCGCGAGCCCGAGCGAGTGCGCGGCCTCCGCGCCGATCGCGCATGCGTCGTTGTCGCGCTCGGCATAGGGGGCGAGCAGCGCGCGGAAGAACGGCGGCCCGTTCGGCTCCATGGCGAGGACGGCGCGCTTCCGCTTCTCGGGCGGGAGATGCGCGAGCTCGGACTCGGTGATGAGGTGCGTGATGGTGAGGTGACGCGTCGCCGACACGAGCGACACCTCGTCGGTCATGGCGGTGAAGTGCGGGCCGCCGTCGAACGGGTCGACGCGATCGGCGTAGCGGAAGCCGATGCGGCGGAGGAGCTTCTCGACGCCGCGCGTCTGGAGGCCCACCTTGCCGATGACGGCCTGCGCGTCGCGCGGGAGGAGCGAGGTGTAGATGGCGCCCTCCGGGAAGAGGCCACGCACGAACTCCTTGTTCTTGCGCGAGAGCTTGTCGGCCTCGGCGTAGGTCATGCCGGTGAAGTGATGGCCGACCGCGTCCCAGAGGTGCGAGGTCCCGTCCTTCTCGAGCGGCGGGAGCAGCTCGGCGAGCACCTCGTCGCGGAACCAGTCGCGGTGCATCTTGATGAAGAGAAAGCGCACGTACGACAGGAAGGTGCCGAGGCGCTCGGGCACGCGGCGGTACGTCGGGTCGAGCACGAGGCCGCCGATCTCGGTCGGCCCGTTGTACGAGTAGCCGATCTTCAGCGTGGTGTGCTCGAAGTGCCTGTCGAGCGTCTGCGAGTAACGCTCCTCGTCGATGACGTCGAGATAGATGTAGGGCGCATCCTTTCGCCCGAGCTGGGCGAACACCATCGACGTGCCGATGATCTGCTGCGTGGCGCGCTCCACGAGCACGAACACGTACTGGCGGCGCTTGGGGTCCTTCACCGCCTGGGTGAAGCTCTTCTGCGAGGCCTCGAGGATCTGGTGGACCCCCTCCTCTTCCTCGGGGAGGTTCACGGTGTTGAGGTGCCGCGAGATCCGGAGGATCTGCGCCTGGTCCTCGACGAGGGAGCCGCGAATCTCGTAGAGCGGGCCTTTCTCCATGAGGGAAGCCGCGTTGTACCACGACCCCGTGCGAGCTACCGTACGGGCGTGCGTAGGTCCGCGTTCGTCTTCCTCCTCCTTCTGATCGCCATTCTTCCGGGCTGCAAAGCGTGCGGCAAGGGCGGTGGCTCGAACGAGCGGCTCGGCGTGAGCGTCTCGATCTTTCCCATCTACGATCTCGTTCGCCGCGTGGCGGGCCCCGATGCCGACGTGGGGCTGCTGCTGCCCGCGGGTCGCAACGAGCACTCCTTCGATCCGACGCCCAAGGACATCGAAACGGCGTCGCGCGCACGCGTCGGCGTGATGGTCGGCCTCGGCCTCGACCCGTGGATGGAGAAGCTGATGAAGGACGCGTCGCCGAAGGCGCGCATCCTGAAGGTCGGCGATCGCGTCCCCACGCT
>JAQBQL010000133.1 GCA_028287035.1 Labilithrix sp.
GCGCATGTTCGAGTGCTGGGGTGAGCGCCTCGGCATCACCGAGGACGAGAACGACCACGCGTGCCGCGAGGCCTGGAAGGCCCTCACGATGTTCGACAAGGACGTCGAGGAGAAGGGCCGCGCCATCCTCGAGACGGTCGAGTCCGAGGACCGCGTCGCGATCCTGCTTCTCGGTCGTCCGTACCACTCGGACCCGGGCCTCAACCACGGCATCCCCGAGGAGTTCCAGGTCCGCGGCTACCCGATCCTCTCGCTCCGCTCGATCCCGAAGGATCGCGAGTACCTCGACCGCTACTTCAAGGCGGACCTCGAGGCGGGCAAGATGAAGTCGCCGCTCGAGCTGAACCACGTCTGGCCGGAGAACTACTCGGTCAACAGCGCGCAGAAGGTCTGGGGCGCGGTCTTCGCGGCCCACCACCCGAACGTCGTCGTGCTCGACCTCTCGAGCTTCAAGTGCGGTCACGATGCGCCGGTCTACGGCCTCATCGACAGCATCATCGAGACGTCGAAGACGCCGTACGCGGCGCTCCACGACATCGACGCGAACAAGCCGGGCGGCTCGATCAAGATCCGCGTGAAGACGTACACCCACGCGCTGAAGCTCCACGAGGAGCGCCTCGAGGACTCCAGCAAGCGCGAGCACCAGCTCGAGCACGCGATCGACAACAAGCGCCTCGAGCTGCTGCAGCTCAAGGCCAAGCAGAAGGCCGAAGCGCGCGTCCAGGACCCCAACCTGGTCGCCCAGATCGAGGCCCTTCGCCTGAAGCTCGCCGCCTACGTGCCCCACAAGGGTCGTCCCGCGATCACCGAAGACCGCGTCGAGGTCCAGAAGGGCATCGTGAAGCTCGGGAAGAAGACCAAGGACGGGAAGATCGTTCCCGCCGACACCGCCACCGCGACCAGCGCCGCTGAATAGAGAAGACGGAGAAGAACATGAGCAACGAAGTCACCCTCACGTCAGCGAAGAAGAAGCTCCCGATCGCGGGGCAGGCCATGGACCTCGACGCCGAGCTCGCCAGGTTCGAGCTCGAGGAGCGCAAGCGCCTCGGTCTCGACGGCCAGGTCGACCAGTGGGTCGAGGACATGGTCGGTCTCGGGTTCAAGAAGAGCGAGCGCTCGAAGGTCACCCTCCTCATCGGCGGCCTCACCGTCGCGCAGGACTTCCTCATCGAGGGCGCCCTGAAGGGCATCGGCTACCAGACGCAGATGCTCGACTGCCCGACCACCGAGGGCTTCCAGACCGGCAAGGAGTTCGGCAACCGCGGTCAGTGCAACCCGACCTACTTCACGGTCGGCAACCTCGTGCAGTACCTCATCACCCTGCGCGACAAGCACGGGCTGACCTCGCAGGAGATCGTCGACAAGTTCGTGTTCCTGACGGCCGGCGCCTGCGGCCCCTGCCGCTTCGGCATGTACGTCACCGAGTACCGCAAGGCGCTCCGTGACGCCGGCTTCGACGGCTTCCGCGTCATGCTCTTCCAGCAGACCGGCGGCCTCAAGCAGGCGACCGGCGACGAGGTCGGCCTCGAGCTGAACCCGACGTTCTTCTGGTCGATCGTCAAGGGCATGATCGCCGGCGACGTGCTGAACGCGATCGGCTACCGGCTCCGCCCCTACGAGGTCGTGAAGGGCTCCACCAACGCCGCCCTCGAGGAGGCCAAGAAGATCCTCTACACGGCCCTCGAGAAGCGCTCGAACATCCTGCTCGCCCTCTGGAAGTGCAAGCCGGTGCTCGCGGCCGTCGAGGTCGACAAGACCCTGCCCAAGCCGAAGGTCAGCATCATCGGTGAGTTCTGGGCCATGACGACCGAGGGCGACGGCAACTACCAGCTGCAGTCCTTCCTCGAGCAGGAGGGCGCGGAATGCGACATCCAGCTGCTCAGCGCCTGGCTCCTCTACACGCTCTGGGAGGTCCGTAACGACGCGAGCGAGCGCGCCGATCTCCGCGAGATGGATACCGCCAAGTACGGTCTCGGCGGCGGCGGCCCCATGGCGGTCTTCCAGAAGCTCGCGATCAGCCGCGGCGGCGACTTCGCGGTCCGCGCGCTCTTCCAGACCTTCGCGCACGTCACCGGGCTCTACGGCTTCAAGCTGCCGGACATGGACGCGATCGCCGAGGTCAGCCACGACTACTACAACAACGATCTCCGCGGCGGCGAAGGCCACATGGAGGTCGGCAAGCTGATCATGAACGTCGTCCACGCGAAGGCGCACATGACGCTCAGCGTGAAGCCGTTCGGCTGCATGCCGAGCGCCGGCGTCTCCGACGGCGTGCAGTCCGCCATCACCGAGAAGTTCCCGGGCACCATCTTCTGCCCGGTCGAGACGAGCGGCGACGGCCGGGTCAACTTCTACTCGCGCGTCCAGATGTACCTCTTCAAGGCGAAGCAGTCGGCCCAGGGCGAGTACCAGCGCGCGCTCGACGAGCACGGCGTCACGGTGGAGCAGGTCCGCGCGTTCCTCGACGCGAGCCCGCGCTTCCGCAGCCCGTTCTACAAGCCGGCTCACATCTACGCCGGCAACAACGCCGACCTCGTCGCCGCCGTCGCGCCGTACATCACGAAGACCCGCAGCGAGCGCTGGAAGGCGCGCGTCTCGGCCTTCGCGAAGGGCAGCAAGGCCGCCGCGACGAAGACCCCGCACCTCGTCGTGAACCTGTTCCAGACCGCCGTGACCGAGGCCCCTGCGGTCGCGGCCCGCGTGAAGGAGGACATCACGCTCCTCCGCGAGATCCGGAACCTCGGCAAGGCCAACAAGAAGGCCAAGCGCGCCGAGCGCACGATGGACGCCGCCGCCGAGGAGTAGAACCCCGCCAGCGGAAGGGAAGGGCGCGTCACCTCGGTGACGCGCCCTTCGCGCTTTGTGGGCGTGACGAGCCGGACGCTCGAGGCGTGCTAGCGTCGGCGCCGTGCGGCGGCCTCTCGCGCTCTTCCTCGTCATGTTCGGGCTCGTCGCGACCGTCGTCGGGCTCACCACGGGCTGCGGCTCGCTCTTCTCGTTCAACGGGCGGCATCCGGTGGCTGCGGTCACGATCGTCCCAGGCACGCCGGTGCTCCAGAGCCTCCACGTGAAGGCGGAGCGTCGCTACACCCTGGCCGTGCAGGTGGTGTTCGATCGGGAGAGCGTCCCCGCCCGTGACGGCGCCGCGCTGGTCGAGGCGAAGCTCCCGCTCGTCGCGAGCCTCGAGACCTCGCGCGTCGTCGGCTTCATCGATCCGCAGGAGCCGCCCACGGTGCTCTACGGTATGGCCAGCGATCCCGCGCAGAAGCAGGCGCGCGGCCGCGATGCGGAGCTCGTCGCGGAGCGGCTGGTCGGCCCCTACCTCGCGCCCGGCGAGCGCGACGTCGCGTGGTCGGTCGACCTCGGCGCCGACAAGGTGGGGCGCGCGCGGATCCAGGAGGCTCGCGCCGTCCTGTACGACGATGCGCTGCCCGCCGCCGTGAAGCTCGCCTTCGGGGCCGCCGCCGCGGGGGTGGTCGCCCTCATCGCGGGCCTGGTGATGATGGTCGCGGGAGCCCTCCGCAGCCGCCGTGAAGGTCGCGGTGGTGCTCGAGCTCGACCGAGCGTATAAGGCCGCCCCGATGAAGCCTCGCCTCGCGATCGCGCTCTCCCTGCTCGCCTCGACCGTCGTGACCACCGCCCGCGCGCAGTCCGCGGCGCCGACCACGCCGGGCACCGTCGTGAGCACCCCGGCCGCCACCCCGGCGACCACCCCGCCGTCGTCCACCGTCACCGCGCAGACGACGACGAGCACCGAGCCGGCCAAGATCGACGAGCAGCCGGTCGACCCGAACACCGAGAACACGCGCGCCGTCTACCTCTCGGCGGACATCGGCTTCACCCGCGCCGACCTCGGGGCGTTCACCAACAGCTACGGCTTCGACAAGACGGCCGCGAACGGCCTCCTGGCCGGCTTCGGCGTCGGCTACCGGCACCGCGCCTTCCGCATCGGCGCCCGCTTCCGCGACCACGCCACGACGGAGTTCTCGCTCTGGTCGCTGATGGCCGAGGTCGGCTGGGGACTGCCGATGAAGAGGATCACCCCCGTCATCATGCTGCGCGGCGGCTACGTCTTCGACACGGGCATCCAGCGCGCCGTGTTCGCCTCGCGGCTGCCCGAGGGGAACCGTCTCACCCCCAACATCGACGTCGACGGGCTCGACCTCGGCGTCGAGATCTCCGCGCCGTATGCGGTCACCCGCTTCCTCAAGGTGGGGCCGTTCCTCGGGGTCGACGCGCTCTTCCTCCACCGCGCGCAGCCCCGCGCCCCGCAGTCGATCCAGCCGAACACCGACGAGACGCTCCACAACGACCTCTTCGGCGACTCCGGCAACGGCATCGGCTACATCTTCAACGTCGGCCTCCGCGTCACCGGCGACGTCGGCTTCTGAGCGCGCCCGGTGGATCGGCGGTCCACCACGACCGCCGCTCCGCGGACCGGTGACCAGCACGCGAGCCGGTTTTCACGGCAGATCTGCCGGGTAGGACATCGGCATACCCTTCGCAAGGCCGCGCTCACGATGGCCCTCGATCCCAAGAAGACACGCTGGTTCCCGGTTCTCGCTCTCGTCGCGTGCGGCGCGGCCACCACCACGGTGGGCTGCTCGTCGGCGCCCGAGGAGTCCGTCACCACCGACGACGGCAGCACCTCGTCGAACAGCGACATCACCTCGATCAGCGAGACGGCGGTGAAGCGCCAGTCGATCGGCAACTGCTGGCTGTACGCGACGACGAGCTGGCTCGAGGCGCTCGACAAGGCCGCGACGAACGCCGAGATCAACACGTCCGAGTCGTGGCTCACGTACTGGCATTGGTACGAGCAGCTGGCGAACGGCACCGTCTACAGCGGTGAGATCCAGACCGGCGGCTCCTACGGCACGGCCGCGAACCTCATCAACCGTTACGGCGTCGTGCTCGAGAAGGACTTCATCGCCATCGAGGCCGAGGCCGAGATGTCGAACCGTCAGTCGACGGCGCTCGAGGCGGTGAACACGTCCCTGAAGAGCGGCGCGCTCAAGGCGGCGGTCGCGAAGCATGACCGCAAGGCGATCCGCGCCGCGCTCGACGCGGCCTGGAAGCTCGACGCCGCCACCATCGCGCGCATCGACGCGGTGTTCGGCCCGGGCGTCGACAAGACGCTCGACCGCGCGTACGTGCAGCGGGCGCCGGGCAACGGGGTCATCCGCGCCAAGGACTTCCCGGTGCGGCTCAAGGACCCCGTCAGCGGTACGTTCGTGACCGCGACCCTCGCCGATGCGACGGGCACCGGCAGCTCGTGGGGTCAGCGCTCGGGCAAGCTCGCGTTCAACACCGTCTCGTATCCGTACGACGCGAAGGGGCGCCGCGAGGTGTGGAAGCGCGTGCAGCGCGCGCTGCACGACCAGACGCCGGTGCTCATGTCATGGACGGTCGACTTCAACGCGCTGACCGAGGACGCGCACTTCTCGCTCGACCAGCTGAACCGTCTCGGTCCCGGCCGGCACGGCGGGCACATGACGCTGGCGCACGACTACCAGGCGACCGTCCCCGGCGTCGGCCTGCTGAAGGCCGGCGAGCCCGCGACGCCCGCGCAGATGCAGGCGGCGCTGTCCGACGACACGAAGATCGAGTTTCTCCGCGTGAAGAACTCGTGGGGCGGCATCCGTCCCGACCGCTGGCAGAATGCCGCCATCCCCGGCTACCACGACCTCGAGATGGCGTACCTCAACGGTCCCATCAAGGACTGCCCAGGTGAGGATGCGCCGAGCGATCCCTCCGAGTGCGTCGGTACCACGGTCCCGCTCGGCGATTTCGTGCTGCCGGCCGGCTACTGACCGCGGCTAGAATGGGGGCGTGGTCCACAACGACAACGTCGTCCGCGCCATCACCGACGACGGCGGTTTCCGGGTCATCGCCTGCGATACGACCGCCACCGTCCGCGGCGCCATCGCCGCCCAGAAGCCCGCGACGCCGGAGCTGACGCGGACCTTCGCCGATCTCATCACAGGCGCGGTGCTCGTGCGCGACAGCACCGCGCCCGACAACCGGCTGCAGGCCATCCTGCAGGGTGACAACCCGCGCGCACGCATGGTCGCCGACGTCCAGGGCGACGGCGCGACGCGCGGGCTCATCCAGCTCCCGCCCGACGTGACGGAGCTGTCGTTCCGCGAGACGGGCATCCTGCAGATCGCGCGCACGCTGGCGAACGGCTCGCTCCACCAGGGCGTGATCGCGGTGCCGCCGGGGTCGACCACGATGTCCGCCGCGTTCATGGCGTACATGCAGGACTCCGAGCAGATCGTCACGATGATCGCGATGGGCTGCCACTTCATGAACGGCGAGGTCGCTTCGGCCGGCGGGTACATGGTGCAGCTCCTTCCCGAGCTCGCCGAGGGACCGCTCATGGTCATGACGGAGCGCCTCAAGGACTTCGAGGACATCGTCCCGATGCTCGCGCGCGGTCACGCGTCGCCCGAGGAGCTCCTCGCCGAGACGCTCCACGGCATGCCCTACACGCGCGTCGGCGAGCGCGAGGTCCACTTCGGTTGCCGCTGCAGCCCCGAGCGCCTGGCGCAGAGCCTGGCGTCGCTGCCGCGCGCCGACATCGAATCGCTCATGGAAGGCGGCAAGCCGCTCGAGATCGAGTGCGACTACTGCGGGACGCATTACGAGTTCACGACCCAGCAGCTGCACGCGCTCATCGACGCGAACTGAGCCGCGCCGGGCCGTCCTCCCGGGAAAACGCAACAAATCGTCAACACACGAACACGTGTGTTGTCGGCCACTTACGCGCTCCTGGGTTGATGTTTCGTAAGTTTTTGTGGGGCGGCGGCTTGCATCTACCTACATCGCCGCTATTCCATCCGAACCCAACCATGAAGCTCTCCACACGGCTGTCCCTCCTGGCTCTCCTCGTGGCCTCCAGCGCCGTCGCGTGCACGGCACCGACCGATGGTGACGAGTCCACCGCCGACGGTGAGGAGGACCTCACGAGCCTCACCGCCCGTGCCCGCAAGCTGACGTTCGCCGGCTACGTCTACGTGGACGAGGGCGCGTCGGACTACGACATCATCAGCCGCGTGAAGGCGCAGACGCAGTCGGCGTTCGGCGCGCTCCGCACCTCGAAGGTCGGCGTCAACAGCCGCGAGCTCAAGGACGTCGACCCCTCGACCTTCCTCAAGACCACCGTGAAGGTCGTCGACAAGGCGAACCCCGCCGGGTCGCGCACGATGACGAAGGTCTCGTACACGTACACCGACAACGCGCTCGTCCCCGTGACGATGGCGAAGCGGTCGGCGATCTCGCTGGCGCTCCTCGGCAACAACTACGCCTCGCAGACCACTCGCATCCTCCCCGAGTGCACCGCCAACGACTCCGAGGCGAAGGAGTTCGTCAGCTCGGTCTGGTACGTCTTCGACCCGTCGGTCTCGACCTGCAAGCCGGCCATGGTGAAGGAGCAGCAGCAGATCGACGCCGACCGCCGCGGCCTCGCCGAGGGTGAGGTCTCCGCGAGCGAGGTGAGCCGCCTCTACATCCCGATGCAGGCGAACCTCAAGGCGACGACGCAGTCGAGCGCCGTGAAGTATCCCGAGTACGACCGCCTCTACAGCGGCGGCGTCGAGCAGGGCAAGCTCGTCATCGGCATGGTCAGCGGCATGATGGCCGACTGGGCCGCCGGCGAGAAGCACGACACGGTCGAGGACGCGGGCTACGACATGTGGCTCGAGGGTCTGCGCGAGGTGTTCGCGGCACGCCCCGGCTTCAAGCTCACGAACGTCGAGCCCGCGGCGAACGCCCTCACCTTCCAGGTCGGCACGCAGTCGTACACGTTCGGCTCGTTCGAGGACGTGATCGCCTTCGAGCTCGACAACAAGAACCCGGCCGGCATCACGTACGCGAACCGCAACCCGCTTCGCAAGGTGATCGCCGACACGCTCGTGCGTCACTGGCTCACGTTCGAGGCGCCCGTCACGGTGACGATGGGCGGCGCGACGAAGCCCTTCACGATCAAGCTCCAGTCGTACTTCGGCGCGGAGACCGACGCGACGCCCCACAAGCGCGGCATCAAGACGAGCGACATCTTCGTCTACAACGGCCACTCGTACATCGGCTACGGCCCGCTCGACCCGAGCCGCTTCTCGGCGGCGGACTTCCCGGCGACGTACCAGGTGCTGAACCTGAACGGCTGCGTCTCGTACAACTACTACGAGAAGGACTACCTCCCGCTGAAGTCGGGCGGCACGCAGAACCTCGATCTCGTGACCAACGGCCTCGAGAGCTGGGTCAACGAGAGCGGTCCGGCGATGGGACGCTTCGTCGGCGCCTTCATCGATGGCAAGCAGAACGCGTACAAGGACATCCTGAAGGCCGCGCAGTTCACGTACTACGGCTACGACTGGGGCATGGACGCGCTGCGCGTCGTGGACGGCGAGCTGGACAACAAGTACACGCCGTCGAAGAAGCCGATCACCGTCAAGTGATCGCGCGCCGGTTCGCCGGCGCTCTCAGTCTCCGAGCAGCGCGGCGTGCACGCCGTCCTCGTCCAGCGTGGCGAAGGCGGCCCGCGCGCCGAGCGCCGCAAGAGCGGCTGGCTCGAAGCCGCCCGTCCCGACGGCGATGCACTCGGCGCCGATCCCCTGAGCGGCCGCGACGTCCTTCGGCGTGTCGCCGATGACGACCACGCGGCACTCCGCGAGCGGTATGCCGAGGAGAGCGGCGCCGCGCGTCGCGCCCACGCGGAGCAGCTCGGTCCGGTCCTCCGCGTCGCAGCCGAAGCCTCCGAACGCGAACGATGAACTCAGGGCGCCGCGCGCGAGCTTCGCGTAGGCGCCCTTCTTGATGTTGCCGGTGCCGAGCCCGATGGCCACGCTCTCGTGACGCGCGAGGAGCGCCAGTGCCTCGGGCACGCCCCGGTGAACCGTGTACGTGTCGGCCCTGGCGACCTGCTCGGCGAGGTGCACGAGGTAGCGCTCGAGCACCTGCTCGATGTCCGCGGCGCTCGGCGCGTGGTGCTCGAGGGCCGCGAGACCGTCGCGCACGATGCGCTGGTCGGTCATGCCCGCGAACGGAAACGCGATCGCGCGGACGCCCGCCTCGCCGTGCAGATCGCGGAATGCGCCTTCCATCGAGCGACGGCCCGCGCCGCCCGTCGAGATGAGCGTTCCGTCGATGTCCCAGAGGTAGACGGTGGGGCGGGTCGTTCGCATGGACCTTCATGGGTATCATGGGGCGCATGCCGTACCTCTTCGAGACCGACGAGCACGCGCAGCTCCGCCGGAGCGCGGGAGCCTTCGCGGCGCGGCACATCGCGCCTCATGCGTACGCGTGGGAAGAGGCCGGCGAGTTCCCGCGCGAGCTGTACCGGACGGCCGCCGCCGCCGGCCTGCTCGGCGTCTCGTACGACCCGGAGGAGGGCGGCGCGGGGGGCGACCTCTCGCACGCGATGGTCGCCGCCGAGGAGCTCGTGCTGCAGGGCCACTCGGTCGGCACCGTGGTCAGCCTGAACAGCCACGGCATCGCGATCCCGCCGATCCTCCGCGCCGGGACCGCCGAGCAGAAGGCGCGGTTCGTTCGTCCGGTCCTGCGCGGCGAGAAGATAAGCGCGCTCGCCATCACCGAGCCGGGCGGGGGCAGCGACGTCGCGAGCCTCCGCACGAAGGCGGTGCGGGACGGCGACTGCTACGTCGTGAACGGCGCGAAGACCTTCATCACGAGCGGGGTGCGGGCGGATCTCGTCACGACCGCGGTGCGTACCGGCGCCGAGGGCCACGGCGGCGTGTCGCTCCTCGTCATCGAGGCCGGCACGCCGGGGTTCACGGTCGGGAAGAGGCTCGCCAAGACGGGCTGGGGGGCGAGCGACACCGCGGAGCTCCACTTCGAGGACTGCCGCGTGCCGGCCGCGAACCTGATCGGACCGGAGAACGGCGGCTTCCTCGCGATCATGGTGAACTTCGCGACCGAGCGCCTCTTCCTCGCTGGCCAGTGCGTGGCCATCGCGGAGCTCGCCTACCGGCAGAGCGTGCAGTATGCACGTGACCGCAGGGCCTTCGGGAAGAGCCTCATGGGCCACCAGGTCATCCGTCACAAGCTGGCGGACATGGTGACGCGCATCGCGGCGGCGCGCGCCCTCGTGAGCGAATGCGTGGTGCGCGTCGTCCGCGGTGAGCAGGTGCCGGGGCTCGCGGCCATGACCAAGAACGCGGCGACCGACATGTGCTCGTTCGTGGCCGACCAGGCAGTCCAGATCCACGGCGGCGCGGGCTACATGCGCGAGACGCTGGTGGAGCGCCTGTTCCGCGACGCGCGGCTCTACCCGATCGGCGGCGGCACGCGCGAGATCATGAACGAGATCATCGCGAAGACCGAGGGCTACTGAGCGCTGGCCTGCGCCAGCACCCATTTCGCGATGCTCTCGACGATGTCCTTCCACGCGGCCTCGTTGAGCACCTCGTGGAAGAGCCCCTCGCGCTCGTCCCATACCTTCGAGGCGCTGCTCGCCGCGTCGAAGAAGCGCTTTCCGGCGCGCATGCTCGCCACCTTGTCGGCGGTGCCGAACACCTCGTAGAGGGGCAGCTTCAGGCGCGACGCGCCGGCCAGGGCACGCTCCTGCGCGGCCGACGATTCGGTGAACCAGCGGGCGGTCGCGTTCGGGAAGACGAGCGGGTCGCCGTCGTAGGCCTTCGCGCGCTCCGCGTCGTGCGTCATGTCCGCGCCGTGGAGGCCGCTCGGCAGTCCGAGCTTCGGGTAGATGCGCGACATCACCTTCGCGGCGGCGATCTTGAGCGCGGGAACCTCGAGCGCGAGGCCGAGGTACGGGGCAGAGAGCACGAGGCCCTTCCACGGCGACGGGTCGGCGAGCGCGCTCGTTGCGGCGACGAGGCCGCCGAAGCTGTGCCCAAAGAGGAACCGTGGCGCCGCGGCGCCGCCGGGCGTCTGGGCGGCGTGCCGGTCGACGAGGATGCGGAGCTCGCGGACGTCGTCGAGGAACTCGTCGAAGCGGCTGCAGTACCCGCGGGTGCCCTGGGCGCGGCCGTGGCCCCGCAGGTCGACGGCGACCGAGCCGATGCCATGCTCGGCGAGCGCGCCCATCACGTGCCCGTAGCGCGCCGCATGGTCGGCGTAGCCCGGGATGATCGCGAGCATCGCCTTCGGCGGAGCGCTCGGCATCGCGGACACGAAATACAGTGCGGGACCGCCGGTGCGCGGGACCGATCCTTCGTCGAGCTCGATGGTCATTCCGCCTCCGTTCGGCCGGCTGGTGTGCCCAGCTCGGCCGTCACGCCTTCCTTCACCAGTGCCTCACGCAGCGCTCCCAGGGCCCGCGCGGCGCGCGACTTGATGGTGCCGAGCGGCACGCCCTCGCGGGCCGCGATCTCGGGGTACGAGAGCCCCTCGAAGAACGCGATCTCGAGCGTCTGGCGCTGCGCATCGGGCAGCGCGGCGAGCGCGCGGCGGATCTTCTCACGCTCGGACGACTCGGACGTGAGCTGCTCGGGATCGCGCGTCGACGCGGGAGGCTCGTGAGGAAGGATCTCGCGCGCGAGGGCGCCGCGGCGCTCGCGACGCCGCGTCCGGTCGATGCTGAGGTTACGCACGAGCGTGACGAGCCACGCGATGACCGAGCCGCGCTCGGCCGTGTACTGGCTCGCGCGGTCGTTCACGGCCACGAAGGCGTCGTGCACGAGGTCCTCGGCCTCCGACCGGTCGCGAAGGATCCGCAGCGCGATCGGGAACAGCGTCGAGGCATGCCGATCGTAGAGGACGCCGACCGCGCCGACGTCCCCGCCGGCGATCGACGCCAAGAGCTCCCCATCGGCGCGAGTATCAGGCACGACTCCCCGGATTTCCCAGAGCGCGAGAGTACGAGAATCCCTCGAAGTTGACACGACAAAGGCATGCGTCGGAGAGTTCGCAGCGCATGAACCGCGCGGCCATCGCCCTCCTCGCGTCCCTCGGCGCTGCGTGCGTCCGCGCGCCTTCGGGTGCGGATGCCAGGCTGCCCGCAGGAGTCGGGCTCGCGGTGCCCACTGCGGGGATCCCGCTGGTCGCGCCGCTGCCGCCGCTCCCGGCGCCGTCCGTGCCCGAGACCGCCCGGGCGTATCCGCTGCTCGCGACGCTGGTCCAGACGCACAGCGACGAGCGCGTGCCCCTCGACGAGGTCAATCCGACGCAGGAGCGGTTCTCGGCGCTGCTTGCCGACCGGGTCTCCGGCGAGAAGCATCCGTTCGATCCGAAGCTCCTCGAGCTGCTGCGCGCGCTCGCCCGGCGTCACGCGGCGGCGCGCATCGAGCTCGTGAGCGGCTACCGCAGCCCGAAGCTCAACGAGATGATGAGGAAGCAGGGGAGGCACGTCGCGTCCCACAGCCAGCACTCCCTCGGGCACGCCGTCGACTTCCGCATCGTGCCGGGCGGCGAGACGCGAGGCATCGACCCGCGGACGCTGGAAAAGGAAGTCCGCGATCTCGGCTGGGCCGGCGGGGTCGGCGTCTACACGACGCCGAGCGACTGGTTCGTGCACTGCGACGTCGGCCGTCTGCGCCGGTGGAACGGGTGAGCGCGGGCTCGCTCGCGACCGCGCGCGGTCAGGGCATCGCGAGCGTCGCCTGGGCGAACGCGTACTGAGCGATCCGGGCCGCCTCGACGTCGTTGACCGCATCGGTCCGGCCGCGCGCCATGCCGGCCATGATGCGCCGCGCGCCGTCGCCGAGGAGGAGACCCGACCAGCCGACCCGGAGCTCCAGAGGCACGTACGGACGCCAGGCGAAGCTCACGTCGATCTCGTGTCCGAGCTCCGCGCTGGCGGCGCCGGTGATGGGCGCGTAGCCGGCGTGCCCGTAGCCGCTCGCGGGCGTGCTGCTGCCGACCGTCTGGAGGTAGCTGCCGACCCATTCGCCGCCGGTGCGCGCGAGCCGCGCGTAGCGGTACTCGAGGCCGAAGCTCGTGTCGGTCCACGGCACGATCTGGGCGCGGCCGGCGAGGTCGACCGCGTTCGACCACGCGAAGAGATCCATCTGGCCATGGAAGCGCTGCGGATCGGGGAGCAGCGGATCGAACTGGGTGTACGTGCCGCGCCCGTCGTCGCCGGACGCGTACGAGGCGCTGACCCGGAACGTCGGCGTGAGCCGCACCTCGGGGAGCGTCTTCTGGAGATGACCGGCGAGGGCGAAGGCGCGCACGTCCGACCCGCCGACCGCGAGCGAGGCGGCGGTGCCGAGCTGGTACGCGCCCTCGATGCCGTGGTCCCAGCCCTTCGCCTCGCCGGAGATCCGGAGCGAGCCGGTGTACAGCTCGCCCGAGCTCCGCGCGATCGCGAACCGCGAGCCGTCCAGCGCCTCGCCGCTGCTGCGCGCGACGCGCGCGAACGCGAACAGCTCGATGCGGAGCAGCGGGTCGACGGTGTACCTGCCCATGAGGCCGTAGAGCTGCACGCCCGAGTACGAGGGTCCGGAGCGCTGGGCGAAGCTCGAGCCGAGCGGGCCGGGCGCCTCGAGGATCACCGCGAGCGCCTCGACGTCGACGTTGCCGAAGGCGACATGGCCGCGCGCCGCGTCGAGCGAGCGGCCGGTCGGCGAGAAGTCCGCGTCACCGACGAGGCGTCCCTCGCCCCAGACCACCGCTTGCCGTCCGAGGCGCAGCATGGCGCCGCGCGCGGCGGCGGTGCGGGCCTCGAGGTACGCCTCGTACGCGCCCACCTGCGCCGGTGCGCGGGCGGGTCCGAGGGTCGCGCTCGCGATGGACGTTCCGAGGGCGCGCGCGTCCTGCAGCGTGACCTGGGCGCGCACCGCGCCGTGCTCGACGCCGAGACCGAGCCGCGAGCGCTCGGCGGCGTCCCACGCGCTCCGGACGCGCGGACCGAGCGCCCCGCGGAGGTCGAACCCGCCGAGGTCGGGCGCGTCGCGCCGGTACTCCGCGCGGGTGCGCACCTCGACGAGCGGCTTCAGCTGCCAGTCGCCGACGGCGATGGTCGTGGGCGCCGCCGGGGTCGCTTGCGCATGCGCCTCGCGGGGCGCGAAGAGCATCTGCGAGAGCATGCAGCCGAGCGCGGCGGCAAGCCCCGGGACCGCAGCTTTCACGCGACGAGGCACGCGCCCGACGGTATCACGACTCCTCGGCGCGCCTCGCGATGATCTCGCGCGCGAGACCGAGCAGCGCTCCGCGTTCGTTGACGGCGGGGTCGGCGAGCACCGCCTCGAGCAGCTCCTCGAGGACCTGTCCGATGATGCGGCCAGGCTCGAGGCCCGCCTCCTTGATGAGGGTGTTGCCATCGATCGCGAGGTCACGCGTGGAGAGCGCCGCGCCCTCCGCCTTGATCTTCTCGACGTGCGCCTTGAGGAGGACGAGCGGCGCCAGGTGTGACTCCTCGAAGATGGGACCCTTGCCGCGCAGGTCGGCCTCGCTGAGCGCGTAGAGGTCCTCGATGCGATCGGGCCCGACGCGCTTCATCCACCGGCGCACCGCCTGGTCCGACCACGCGTCGTAGTGAAAGAGATGGTGCCGCACGAGGGCGACGATCCGATCGCGCTCGTCGTTCGAGAAGCGGAGCCGCGCCGCGATGGGGGCGGCGATCTCGGCGCCGATCTGGTCGTGATCGTAGAACGTGTAGTCCTTCGTCTTCTCGCTGAAGGCCCGCGAGCGCGGCTTGCCGACGTCGTGGAGGAGCGCCGCGACGCGGAGCACGGGGTCACCGATGCACGCGTCGAGGCACGCCATGGCATGGCCCCACACGTCGAACGAGTGCCACTTGTTCTGCTCCATGCCGACGCCCTCGAGCAGCTCCGGGCAGGTGACTCCGAGGATGCCCGAACGGCGCATGATCTCGAAGGCGCGCGACGGCGTCTTCGCCTTCATCGTCTTCAGCCACTCGTCGCGGACACGTTCCGCGCTGACCTTCCGGAACGTGCCGAGCGTGGGCTCGATCGCCTCGAACGTCTCCGCGTCCAGCTCGAAGCCGAGGGTCGCGCTGAAGCGTGCCGCGCGGAGCACGCGGAGGCCATCCTCGGAGAAGCGCTCGAACGCCTTGCCGACGGCGCGGATGATCCGGCGATCGAGGTCGCGCCGCCCGTCGAACGGGTCGACGAGGGCGCCGCTCTCGCTGTCGACCGCGATGGCGTTGATCGTGAAGTCGCGCCGCGCGAGGTCGGCGACGATGTCGTCGACGAAGTGCACCGCGTCGGGGCGGCGGCCGTCCGAGTAGCTGGCTTCCCCGCGCAGCGTCGTCACCTCGTAGTGCTGCCCGCGCATCACGACGGTGATGGTCCCGTGCTGGAGCCCCGTCGGGATCGCGCGCGGGAAGAGCTTCATCAGCTCCTTCGGCAGGGCGTCGGTCGCGATGTCCCAGTCGGCCGCCGACCCGCCGAGCAGCGTGTCGCGCACGCAGCCGCCCACGATCCACGCGCGCTTGCCGGCATGCCGCAGGCGCTCGCACAGGCCGAGGGCGTCGGCCGGCACGAGCGCGAGGTCGAAGGACTGCGATGGCGAGGAGGACACGACGGGTGTTCTAGGCGATCCGGGTGCTTTGGCACCCCGCAAATGCGAAAGAGCCCACGTGCCGGTCGGCGCGTGGGCTCTTCGCGTCAGGCGCTCTCGCGGTGCGAGAGCACGCTGCTCACTTGCAGTAGCCGCGGTCGACGAAGCCCTGGAAGTCGATGAACGGCGTGCAGGTCGTGCCCGCGCCGCAGTTGTTGTCGCTGAGGCTACAGAGCTTGATCTCCGTCGCGTCCGGGCAGTTGTTGCCGACCGGCGTACGGCAGCGCGAGCCGCCCTCGTTGTAGACACGCTGCACGCCGCACGCGACGGGGTGCTTCGTGTCGGTCTTCGGCGTGTTGCCGATGTTGAGCGTGTTCTTCGGATCAGTCGCGAGGCGCGCCGGATCCTGGATCATGCAGCAGATCTGGCCGGTGTCGCACTGGTTCTTGTCGGCGCACTGCCACGCATTGCCGGTCATGAACGAGGACTTGGCATTGGGCGCCTCGGCGGCGCACTTCGCCTTGCCGTCCTCGTACGTGCCGCCCTTCGCGCCGGGCGCGCAGAACGTCGGCTGGAACGCGGTGCCAACCTTGTCGCTGGTGTTGCAGCAGGTCTCGTTGTTCGGACAGACGGGGCCCGCGTCCGTACCGCTGTCGAGGAACGCGCAGCGGAGCCCGGTCGAGAAGTCACGGAGCTTCGGGTTGTTGCCGCAGTCGACGTCCGACGCGTCCTGCTGGCCAGGGCCGGCGTCGTCGTCCGGCAGGTCGACGCCGCCGTCGCCCTTCGCGCTGTCCGGCTTGCTGCCGTCGACGGTCGGGGTCGGCGTGGCCGAACCGTTGTCGGTGCCGCACGCCACGACGATGAGGCCGGCGCCGATGGCCGAGGCCGCACCGATGAAGAGGGCGAACTTACGAAAACGCTGAACCATGCCGAGCTCCTTGAAGAAAGCACCACGAAGGCGCGTATGGCCGGGAAACACGCTGGTTTCCAGACGCGAACTCTCTAGCACGGCTCCGGCGCGCCGCCACTAGGGCGTCGAGGCGTCGCCGGTTTCCGGGTCGCCGTGAGGCCAGGCGAGGCGGCTGAAGATCGGCGGCACCCCGCGTCGCCGTCGATGCGCGGCCTCCCAGGTCACGATCCGGTGACTGATCAGCGCCGACGCGGTGGCGAGCGTCAGGCCCGCGACGATGTCGATGAGGTAGTGCCAGCGGAGGAACATCGTCGCTCCGATGATCTGGACAGTCGTGAACGCCATCACCGGCCAGGTCACGCGGAAGGGCCACGCGCGGCGGTGCATGAACGAGAAGATCGTGAAGAACGTCGGGATCGCGGTGTGAAGGCTCGGGAAGATGTCCTTCTGCGCGCCCGCACCGTCGACGGTCGCCCGGACCATGCGCCAGAAGAGGCCGCCCTCGAGCGGATGCTCGAAGCGCGCCGCGAGGTGATGGTAGGGGCCCCAGCCGGGCACCACCATGTAGAGCAGCTGACCGAGCACGACGACGCCGAGGAGCCCCAGCGAGAAATGCGCGAACCTCGCGCGGTTACGCGAGAACAGCATCATGGGCAGGACGTGGACGCTGAGCAGGAAGAAGTAGCTGAAGTAGAAGAACGCGAACCACTCGGTCGTCTGCGGCGTGACGAAGCGGTCCCACGCGAGCGACGGCTCGACGCCGAAGACCCGCAGGTCGAGCGCGAGGAGCGCGCCGTCGACCGCATGCGGGCTCACCGCGGGCAGGATCCAGCGCAGCTCGAAGTACGAGAGGAACGCGGGCAGGAGCACCGACAGCCGGTACACGAGACCGTGCGCGAGGCCCCCCTGCCGGAGGATGCCGCCCCGCGTGAGCGTCATACCGATCGCGAAGCCCACGACGTCCGCGCTGACCAGCTGCAGCGCGGTCGCGCGGCCGGGGCCCGGCGCGAACAGCGATGCCACCAGCAGGATCGTCAGGTAGCCGGCGAGGAAGTAGTCCTGCGCCGCGAACGTCGCCCGCATGCGCGCCGCGATCTGCGCGAGCGAGTGCTGCGGGCCGGCGGGCACGGTCAGCCGTTCGCCGGCGCTTGCTCCACCCGAGGACTGCATGACAGCCCCGTGTTCTTTGCACGACCCGGTGCGGCGCGCCGTTACCGAAAACGCGAAAACGACTTATTTCAGCGGGCGTTCATGCGAAGCGGCGTTCGCACGCGTGCGCGATCAGTAATCGTTCTGCGCCTTGATGCGCACCGTTGCGGTGCCGGGCCCGAGCTGCGCGCAGCACGCCAGCCGGAAGCGCGGCGGCTTCGCGTCGATCGCCTCGAGGACGTCGAGCTCGTCCGCATCGGGCGGGAGGAGCGCCGACTCGCCCTCGAGCACCTCGATGTGGCACGTCGCGCAGCTCGCGCTCCGGCACGAGAACGGGATGGGAGCCTCGTGATCGTCGCAGAGGTCGGCGATGGAGCCGCCGTTCGGCGCCTCGACCGTCTTCTTGATGGAACCGTCTGCGGACTCGAAGGTGACCGTGGGCATGGCGGCGCCTATCTAGCCTCTCGGCGCGTGCCACGGCAAGTCGGACGCGCGCGAGGCCACGTTGCTCAGACGCGCTCGAGCAGGAGCGCATGCTCGGCACGCGGCCGGTCTCCGAACGCCGCCGCGGTCGGCGCATGGAAGTGCGGCCGCGCCTGCGACGCGCGCGCCACGGGCTCGAAGCTCCGAACGCGCTCGGCGGCGGCGCGCACCATCTCGTCGGCACGGAGCGCCCGCGGCGGCTCTCCGCGGGGCCCGCGACCGGTGGCCGAGTCCGCGATGAGCAGGACCACCGAGGCGCCGCGCCGGGTGACGCGTGCGAGCGCCCGGAAGAACCTCTCGAGCTCGCGTTCCCAGCTCGCGCGCGCCTCGTCCGGCGTCAGGCGCTCGTAGTTGCGGCGCGCGCCGAGCTCGTCCTTCGCGAACCGCCGGGTGTCGAGCCCGAGCCAGCGCATGCGCAGCTCGTGGTGCGCCAGGTAGTCGTAGGTCGCGACGTAGGGCGGCGACGTGATGACGACGTCGACGGAGGCCTCGTCCAGCTTCGTGAGCTGCGCGGCGTCGTCGAGCACGACGCGCGCCCGCGGGTAGGGCTGCGGGAGGAGCTCCGCGAAGGCGACGAAGCGTTCCGCGAGCTCCTCGGTCTTCTTCACGAACAGCCGCGCCGGAAAGCCCGCGCTGATGCGCTTCTCGAGCTGCTCCTCGGACGTGTCGCCCTTCTTGGCGCTCATCTTCACGAGGATCGACGAGAACACCAGCCACAGGTCGGGGCGCGCCTCGGGCGGTGCCTTCTCGATGCCGGCGCGGATGCCGTCGACCTCGAGGAGCACGTGCGGCGCGAAGGACGAGACGTCCTCCTGCGGGAGCCGGCGCGACGCGCCCTGCTTCGCCTTGCGGCGCGCGTCGGCGAAGGCGGCCACGTCCTCCGCGGCCTTCAGCAGCGCCGCGATCGCCTCGGGCTTGCGCGGGTAGGTCTTCGCGCGTGCCAGCATGACGGCGAGCGGGTTCAGATCGGTGCCGATCGCGTCGCGCCCTGCGAGCATCGCCTCGACCAGCACCGTGCCGGAGCCGCAGAACGGATCGAGCACGACGCCGTGATCGGGCGCGAACGCCTCGACGAGGCGCCGCACGGTCACGGGATGCGCGCGCGCCGGGTAGGCATGGAAGCCATGCACGTGGGCGCGATCGGGGGCGTTCGCGTCGCCGGTGGGCTCGACGTCGACCGCCTCGGCGAGGAGCTCGCTCGCGCGCTCGTCGCCGCCGCGATCGATCTCGCCGCCGACGTTGGTGAGGGAGCGGCGTCGCCGGATGGGCTCGTTCATCGACGTGACCGGGTGGGGAAGGGGTTGGAGAGGACGGCGTGCTCCTCGGCGACCAGCTCGGCCTGCTCGCCCGCGGCGCGTTCGGAGTGGGCGTCCTGCTCGAGCGCGCGGAAACGCTCCTCGTCGCTCGCGTCGACGCGGAGGCGGGGAGCGTCATCGCTGGTCACGCTGTAGCGGACCTCGGCGTCGTCGCCGACGTCGATGCGGGTGCGATCGTGGACGGTGAGCCGCGTGAGCAGCGCGTCGGCCTGCGCGGGCTCGATCTCGAGCCGACGCGCCAGCTCGGGGACGGTGACGCCCTGCTTCGCCTGCTTCGTGATCTCCTCGGCGGCGGCGAGCCATGCGCGCTCCTCCGCCTCGCGCGCGCCCTCCTGCGCCTCGGCGGCACGGCCGCGGGCCCGCACGGCGAGGATCAACGGCGCGACGCTCGCCGCGAGCAGCAGCAGCTTGAGCACGATCGCCGCGGGCCAGAGCGACAGCGTGAGGAGCGTGAAGATGGCCGCCTGCAGCGCGAAGGCAACGGTGCTCGCACGCGCGCGGCGCGACCGTGAGAGCGAGGCCTTCGCCTCACGCAGCGGCTGCGCGGCGTCGGGACCTCCCGCGCCGGTCGGCACGCGCGGACCCCCGCACACGCCGCACGCGAACGAGGGAAGGGCGGCGGCGGAGCCACGGGCCGACGAACGGCGCGGCGTCGCCCGCGCGATCGACCCGCAGTGCGGGCAACGGTTGTTCTCGCCGCTCGCGAACCCGCACGACGTGCAGGTGCCGTTCACGACGGTCCCTCGCCCGCAGGCGGAGCACGTGGGCGGCGAGGAGGTCACGGCCATGACGCCGTGAACCTACTCGACCTTCGCGCCGGCGTGTTGCGCTCGCGTCTTGCGCTCGCGTCTTCAGGGATGAACGATGGAGGTGCCCGGCGGGGGGACGAACTTGAAGCGACCTTCGGGGACCGGCTCGTTGACCTTCGGGTTCTCGAAGTCGAAGCGGTTGCGGTTGCCCTGGCCGTCGACGATGAGCACGCGCCGCACCTGCGAGGTCGCCGCGTCGACGTAGAAGAGGACCTTCTGGTAGGCCGGCGAGGCGGTCTTCGGGGTGCCGACGAGCACCTGGCCGCCCGGGAAGCTCATGGCGGCGCCCTCGTAGAGCTCGAAATTGAACGTGTCGGCGAGCTTGCCGCCGCCGACCAGGAACGACAGGGCCGCGGGGTACTGCGACTTGTCGACGTTCTGCTCGAACATCTGCTTGTTCGCCGCCTCGTAGACCTTGAGGACCTGACCGTCCGACACGACGCGGTTGTCCTTCGGCTCCGAGTACTCCCAGTGCATCTTGCCGGGCTTCGCGAACGTGACGCGGCCCTTCGACTGCTTCTTCACGTTGTGGCTCTTCACGAAGAACTCCTGCGTGAAGTCGCTCGAGAAGGAGGTCGTCTTGTCGTAGAAGGCCTGCACCTTGCCGAGGACGGCCTGCGCCTGCGCCGGTGCCAGCGCGGTCGCGGCCGCCTGAGCGGGAGCGTCGGTGGCGATGAAGGGGACGCCCGCGACGAGGAGACCGGCGAAGACCAGGGACGTGAGGCGGCGGTTCATGAGCTCTCCGAGGGGGACGGCAACGGGCCTACCCGTCTGACGTAGGACCCCGGTGCAATATTGCCGCCCTCGTCCGGCCGCAAGCTTCTCGGGCTGTTCAGCGCGGCCGTGGGCGGCCGGCGCCGCCGCTGATCGGGACCCGGGCGCCCGGGAGCGCCCGGCCCTGCAGATGCGTCACAGCGATCGCGAGGGCGTCGGCGGCGTCCGACGGTGGGGCCGTCGCCAGGCCGAGGATGACCCGGATCATCTGGGCCACCTGCGTCTTGTCGGCGCGCCCGGTGCCCGCGACCGACAGCTTCACGCGGGCCGGCGGGTACTCGTAGACGCAGAGGCCGGCGCGCGCGCAGACGAGGAGCCCGACCCCGCGCGCGTGTCCCAGCTTGCCGGCGGACGATGCGTTCTTCGCGAAGAACATCGACTCGATGCTCGCCTCGAGCGGGGTGAACCGACCGAGCACGTCGGCGAGCGCGCTCTCGATGGCGACGAGCCGGTCGCCGAGGGCCCCCTCGTCGGTGACGCTCACGACGCCGTGCGCGATGTGATGCATGCGCGCGCCGATGCGACGCACCACGCCCCACCCGAAGTGGCGCGTGCCGGGATCGAGGCCCAGCACGGTGACGTCACTCACGAGATCTTCGCGAGCTCCTCGTCGCTGACGTCGAAGTCCGCGTACACGTGTGCGACGTCGTCGTGGTCGTCGAGCACCTCGGCGAGGTTCAGCAGCACCTCCGCGTCACGCCCGGAGACGAGCTTCTTGTTCTTCGGGACGAACGCGAGCTGCGACTCCTTGACCGCGATCTTCGCGGCCTCGAGCGCGTCGAGGACGGTGCCGAGCGCCTCGGGCGGGGTGGTGACCGTCCACGTCTCGCCGTCGTCCACGTAGTCCTCGGCGCCCGAGCCGACCGCGACCTCCATGAGCTGGTCCTCGTTGGCCGACGCCTTCTCGAGGATGACGAGGCCCTTGCGATCGAAGCCCCACGCGGCCACCCCGGCGCCGCCCAGGTTGCCGTTGTTCTTCTCGAAGATCTTCCGGAGCTCGGCGACGGTGCGGTTCCGGTTGTCGGTCGCGCCCTCCACCATGAAGAGGATGCCGCCCGGGCCCGTGCCCTCGTAGACGACGTCCTCGAAGCTCGTGCCTTCCATCTCGCCGGCGCCGCGCTTCACCGCGTTCTTGATGGTGTCGCCCGGCATCGACTGCGCCTTCGCGTCGGCGATGGCTTTGCGGAGGCGGGCGTTGTTGCTCGGGTCACCGCCGCCCATGCGAGCGGCGACGTTGAGCTCCTTGATCAACTTCGTGAAGAGCTTCCCGCGCTTGGCGTCGGTCGCGCCCTTCTTGCGCTTGATCGTCGCCCACTTCGAATGCCCGCTCATCGCGGTCCACCCTATTCAAAGGCGCACTCGCGCGCAAGCTGCCGCACAGCCCTCACGGCGCGGGAGGCTTGACGCGCAGGGAGGCGCGGAAGCCGTCGTCGGCGCGGTGCGTCTCGGTGACGAACGCGTCGTACTTGTCCTGGGGGACGGTGCCGGTCGACACGTCGAGGGTGAAGTCCTCCTCGACCGTGTTGCCGGAGACGGAGATCGTCCGCGACGCGCTCATGAGCGGTCCCTTGCCATCGAAGGGTCCGGGGAGGCGCAGGAACGACGCCCGCGGCGGGAGCTCGACGCGCCGGCGCATGTGGTACTGCGAGGCGTGGTTGATCGCGAGCGCGCTCTCGCGCGATCCCTGCGTCGCGTACGTCGCGCTGAGGGACGTCGTGTACGGCCGCGGGAAGACGTAGTGCACGGGGTCGAGGCCGGGCAGCACCCACGTGCGCGTCCCGACCTTGATGCCCTCGACCTGCGCGTAGGCCGGAGCGGTGAGCTCGGCGCGGATCGCGACCTGCCAGCTTCCCTCGGTCGACGACAGCTCCACCTTCTCGACGGTGGCGAAGGGGACCCACGCGAGCGCGATGCCGCGCAGCGCCCGCTGACGCTCGTTGCCGACGAGGCGCACGAGGGCCTCCGCGAGGTCCTGCGCGGACCGGCCACGGAGGAGCACGGTGAGGGAGCCCTTGGCGTTGCCCTCGTCATCGATGACGAGCCGCTCGTCGATCTCGTCGCGCTCGCCGTCACCGCCGAGGTTCGGGAGCGGCCCGATGCGGCCGGTGTCGCGGAGGGCCTGGCGACCACGCAGCTCCGGTGAGATCCGCCCGGCGGGCAGCGGAGGGCCCGGCACGTCGGCGTCGATCCACACGTCTTCCATGACGCCCGGGTCCTTCGCGGAGGGCACGTGCGCCACCGCGAGCGGGTGCATGAAGCGACCGAAGTGCGGAGGGAAGGAGGGGCTGTCCGAGAACGGGTCGTTCTCGGCGACGACGATGTCGGTGTGGATCCCGAGCTCGCGGAGCGCGCGCACCACGAGCCACGTGCGGCTGCCTTCGTGGGTCGCGAGCATGGTGCGAGCGGTCGTCTGCCCGCCGGCGCGGCCGAGGTCCATGTCGGCGAGGAGGATGCCCGAGGCCTCCTTCACGGCCTGACCGGAGGCGGCGACCACCTTGTCGACGAGCGCGCGCGACGGGCCACACGGCTTGCCGTCGCACACGTCGAGGGCGCGCGCCCAGGCCGTGACCTCGGGGCTGTCGGCATCGAGCGCCGCGACGGTCTCGCGGAGCCCGCGGCCGACGTCTTCCCAGGTCGTCGTGGAGATGCTGACGCCCACGTTCCGATCCATCTTCGGCACGCCGTACTCGACGCGCCGGACCGACCGGTCCTTCATCCGCCACGTGAGGACGCGCTTGCCCTGCTCGGTGCGCTCCTCGGCCTTGCCGAGCATCGGGTGGCTCCACACCGAGGCGGTGAGGCCCGGCGGAAGGCGGAACTCGATCGACGCGTCGCGGACGGCGGTGCGCTCGGGCAGCAGATCCGGGGTGTCGATGCCCATGTTGCCCATCTCGCCGGGGATGCCCCAGCCCTCGTAGATCGCCTCGACGGCGTCGCCCGCCTCGAGCTGCGAGAGGTCGGCGTGCGATTGCGCGGCCCGCGGCGTAGCGTCGGGCAGGAGGATGCGGCCGTCCTTCTTGAGGATGCGGCGGCGGAGGATGCGGATGGTGTCGCGCCCGTAGACGAGCGGCGAGCTCGCCTCGGCGTTCGACTCCACGTCGGTGGTGCCCATCACGCGTCGCACGTCGAGCATCGTGAAGTGCGTGAGGCCGTTCGGCTCGACGTCGTAACGCTCCTGGTGCGCGAGGATCGCCGTCGCCGCGTTCGCGAGGAGCGGTCCGGTCTTGTCGTCGTTCGCGACGCGCTCGGCGATGCCCTCGAACGGCGCGATGGGATCGTCCCCGGCGGCGCGGAGGAGGCTCGGCAGCGCGCCTGGCGCGTCGCGTGCGATGGTCGCGAAGCGAAGGAGATCGGGCGTCGCTGCCTTGCCCTTGACCGCGAACATGGTGCCGATCTGACGGTCGCCCGGGTTCATCCGGTCCTGGAGCGCGCTGGCGAGCTGGAGGTTGCCGACCTCGAGGGCGTCGCGTGTCGAGAGCGACAGGTACAGCTGCGGAGCGCCGGCGAGAGCGCGCAGCCGCTGCAGCTCGAGCTCGGCGCCGTTGCGATCACCGACCGTGAGCTTCGCGTTGTAGCAGGCGAGGCTCGTGCGATCGCCGGCGGCGCGGGCGTCGCAGTCGAAGGCCTCGTTCTCGCGTCCGGTTCGCTCGAAGGCGAGCCGCTCGATGCCGCGGAGCAAGGTGGTGCCGTCGATGGCAGACTTCGCGCGGTCGTACGAGCTGCGCGCGCGGTCGTAGAGGTGCTCGCGCCCGGCGGCCACCGCGTCGAACGCGTCGAGCAGCGCCGGCGTCGTCTTGCCGGATTTCCCCTTGGCGCGTGTCTTGTCGAGATCGTTGAGCGCCTCGATGTTCGACTCGGCGCGTCCGACGCGGACGCCCGCGAGGACGGCGTGCTCGACGATGGCCTCCCAGGAGGCGGGCCACGTCTCGAGCACGCGCTCGTACGCGGTGCGCGCACGCTCGCTGCTCTTCACGCCCGGCAGATCGCGGGCGAGCCGGACCGCGCGCGCGTAGGCGAGGAGGAGCTCGGGCGGCGCGTCGGTCCGCGCGACCTGTCCGTGCAGCAGGTTCTCGGCGGTGCGGCTCTCGCGGGCCGCGAGCGCGCCGAGGGCGGCGGCGAGACGGTCGTCGTCGGACTTCGGGGCGGGGGTGGCCTGCGCGATGGCGCGCTTGATCGCGACGTTGGCCTTCGCGCCGGCGACGGGCGCGTGCGAGCGGAGCGGCTTGCCGTCCTCGTCCCACACGCCGAGCTGGACCGTCTCGAAGTCGGAGTCCATGCCGACGCGCGCCACGACGCGCAGCGTGCCGGCGCTCGCCGCCTCGATCGTCGCGAAGCGCGAGACCGGACCCTGGCCGAGCGCGTTGGACCGCTCGACCGCGAGCTGGCCTCCGGCGCGGACCACCGCCGCGCTGTTCGTGCGGATCGCGACGCCGAGCCAGCCGGCCTTCGGGACGTCGACGTCGACGACCACGTCGCGAACGCCGTGCGCATTGAGCTGCGCGTAGAGCGGCAGATGGCACCCGAGCGCCGTGACCTGTCCCGGCGCGAGCCTCGGCAGGAACGGTCCCGGGCCCTTCACCTCGGCGGGCGCCGGGGTCCCGGGCACGTCGACGGTGGTGGGCTCGCCCGCGGTGCTCACGGGCGTGTAGCTGATCGGACCGACGACGCTCGCGCTGCGCACGCACCCGGTGCGCACGCGGAGGGCATCGGCGTTCGCGGCGTCCCCGCGGCGCTCCGCGAGGGCGAGGCGTGCCTCGGCGACGAGCGCGGCCGCGAACGGTCCCTCGGCGTGCTCCTGCACGCGCGCGAGGCGTGCGTCGAGCGACGGCTTCAGCGCCGATGGCGGCACGCGGTCGGCGAGGGCGCTCGAGGTGCCGACGTCGCTGAACGCCGACACGCTGCGATGCACGAGCGCGTCGAGCGCCGCCATCGCGACGGGGATCGACTCGGGATCGTCGGGCGACGTCGCGGCGTTGTCGAGCGCGCGCACGTAGAGGTCGACCGCCTTCACCTGGTCGCCGGTCGCCTCCTCGCGGAAGGCGACGGCGAGGGGACCGGTCAGCTTGCCCTGCGCGTGCGGGGACTTCACGCGGTCGCCGTCACCACACGCGGCGAGCGCCGCGAGGGCCGACGCGACGAGAGCGAGACGCAGAGCTTTCACTTCTCACCCCCGGCCGGCACGAGCCGGACTTCCTTGTGCATGAGCGCGTCGACCTGCTGGATGAAGCCGCGCCAGGCGGCGTACTTGTCGACCGGGATCTGGTGCTGGTCGAAGACGACGCTGCGCTTGATGAGGAGCACGCGCGCATCCTTCGGGTCACGACCGATCTCGATCTTCGCGCGCCCGAAGGCGCCGCCGTTGGCCTCGCCGCCGGGCGGGAGATCGCCCCACGCGAAGCCCGCCGGCGCGATCACGCGCGTGGTGCGGTTCTGGTGGCTCGGGGCGAGGTACGGCGGCAGCTGGACGGGCAGGGTGCGCGTCGTGAGCGGCGCGAGCGAGGAGCCGTAGGTGTTCGCGGGCGAGAGCGACAGCACGAGATCCTTGCCCTCGCGCCGCGCCATCCCGCGCGACTTCGCCTTGTACTTCACGCTGGCCTGGCCGCCCGTGAGGTCGCCCTTGAAGTCGATGTTCTTGTCGAGCTCGACGCTCGGGAACCACGGGCCGACGAGGTTGTCCTCGACGTACTGCCCGCGCGCCTCCGCCTGCGTCAGGTTCGAGCGGAGCCAGAAGGCGGCGTCGCCGCTGTGCTTCTCCTCGCCGGTGACCTCGCCCGAGCCGTCGGGAAAAACGGTGAGGGTCCAGAGGACGTCCGAGCCGTGATCGTCGGGCGAGCTCGCGGGGAGCTGCACGACCTCGGCGGGCCCCGCATCCATGCGGAGCCCGTAGGCGCGCGCGTCCATCGCCGGCACCGGGCCGAGCCGCGACATCGGGCTCGTCGCGTCGAGGTACTGGCCGCCGTTCGGGCCGGGCAGGTAGGCGATGCCGTGGTCGAAGCGCGGGACCGCCGCGTTCTTCGAGAGGAGGAGCGACGGCTCGCCGGTGAGCCGCGTCTGGACCATCACCTCCTGCGCCTCGATGCCGACCGACTTGAGCAGCGTGATGAGGAGCATCGCCTTGTCGTCGCAGTCGCCCTCGCGCCTCGCGAGGAGCTGCTGCGGGCGGTTCGGTAGCCACCACTCACCGCTCACGTAGTTCACGTAGCGGATGTCGTCGGACACGAACTCGAAGAGCGCGCGGAGCTTCTGGTCGCGCGTCGTCTTGCCCTTCGTGAGCTCGGCGGCCATGCGGCGCACCTCCTCGTCGGGCTCGGTGAAGCCGCGGACCGCCTCGGCGTACCACTTCCGGAAGTCGTCCCACGTGTGGAAGGTCGAACCGACGATGACCGGCACCACCTCGGTGAGGGTCGGGATGAGCGGCTCCTCCGCGACGTTGAGGGGATTGTCCCAGACCATGTGGACCACGTGCATCCCGCGCTCGTCGGTCTCGGTCTTGCGGTAGGGCGCGAGCTTGTCGTGGAGGACGTCGACGTAGAGCTGGTGGCCGGGCAGCGTCTCCACGACCACCTCGTTGAAGAGGAGCGGATGCGCCGCGGTCGCGCCGGCGTAGTCCTGGAAGTAGTAGGGGGCGTCGGCTCTTCCGCCGACCGCGGTGCTCGTCCACTGCCGGATGACGACCTCGACGGTGTCGCCGGGCTCGAGCTCGGGCCAGCGGATGCGCGGGCGCATGCCGTCGTTGTGCTCCTCGACCGGGAACGCGATGCCGCCCGCCTTGCGGTGCACGCGCGCGCGCAGGATCTCGGTGACGTCGCCCTCGGGCGGGATCGGCTCGAAGAGCTCCTGCTGGGTGCGCGGGGGGATGACGATCTCGCGCGCATACTGGATGAGCTGCGACACGCGGTTGTCGGGGTGCATGCGCACGGCGCGGAGCCAGTGGAGCTCGCGGTCGGCGACGTCCGGCTTCTCGGGCACGCCCTTGCGACGCGCCAGGATCTTCTCGATGGGCGTGAGCCAGCGCTCGTCGTCGAGGCGCGGCGCCTCGGAGGACGGCGCGCCCGGTTTGCCACCGGACATGCGGAGCGCGAGCTCGGCGCGGTACTTCGCCTCTCCGGGTGCGAGCTCGCGGGCGCGGCGCAGGGCGACGAGCACGAGCTGCTGGTCCTTCGGCTCCTTCGAGCTCGCGGCGACCTCGCGCGCGAGCCCCGCCCATGTCTCGGGACGGTTCGGCGCCCAGCGGGCGGCGGCGCGGTAGAGGAGCGCAGCCACGTCGTGCGCGCCGGCCTCGGTCACGTGGTTGGCGACCGACAGCGCCTCGTCGGCGTCATCCATGCCGCCGGCGTACGCATCCTGCGCGGCCTTCACGACCGCGTCCTTGCCGACCGAGCCCATCGCATCGACGAGCACCTCGCCCCGGATGCCGCGCTTCGCGAGCTCCTCGGTCGCGGCGCGCCAGGTCTGCGCGTCGTGCGAGCGCGCGAACGCGGTCAGCTCGACGAGGAAGTTGTTCGACACGCGCTCCCGGCCGGCCTTGAACACCGCGATGAGGTCGCGCATGGTCTGGATGGTGAGCACGTCGACGCGCAGCGAGCGCATCGTGCGCGCGGCGAGGAGCCGTGCCTCGTCGTCGGTCTTCGCATCGAGCTTCGTGCCGCGGAGCTGCGCGATGGCCCAGTCGGCCATGTCGGTCTCGAGGTGTTGCTCGACGAGCCGCCGATCGATGAAGGCGACAGTGGCGGCGTCGCCGGCCTTGTCGGCCGCGGCGCGCGCGCGGTAGAGGCGCCCGCTCTTGTTGGCGCCGCTGCTGACCCAGGCCGCCAGCGCGAGGCGATCGGGATCGAGGCCGGGCGACTGGAGGACCGCATCGAGCTCACCGGCGACGCGCGGGCTCTTCTGGTCGTCGGCGCCGGAGAAGGTGCGGATCACCGCGGCCTCGAGCAGCGCGTCCGGACCACCCTTGCCGGCGATGGCGCGCGTGAGCGCCGTCGTCAGCTTCTGCATCTTCGCCGTGCCCCACGCGATGGTCTCGCCGGCGCCGAGCGCGAGGCTGGCGCTCTGCTCGACGACGACGGGCGCGCCCTTGGGATCGGTGATGCGCAGCCGCACGCGGCCGACGTCCTCGAGCGCGCCGCTGCACACCTTTGCGGCGACGAGGTGCGTCCCCGCGGTGGCCTCGACCTGCGCGGCGATCCGGTCGAGCCGCGCGAGCGAGTGGACGTCGTCGCTCTTGCCGAGGTCGGTGCCGTCGAACATGAGCCGCGCCGTGCCCGCCGCCGCGAGCCGCACGACGATGGGCCGCGCGGCGTCCAGCTTGATCTTCGAGGCGACGAACGTGCAGCTCTCCTTGCGAGGGTGCACGAACATGTCGAGCGGGACGCCATGGCCCTGCGCGAACGTCGGGGGCACGGCGCGCCACGCCACCTCGACGGTCCCCCACGAGTAGAACGTGCGCGGATCGCCGAAGGCGGCGGCGCTCTTCGCCTGCTCCGGACCGTCGTGCGCCTCGAGCCCGCCGCCGGTGTCGCGGAACGGGCCGAGCACCGAGAGGTCGGTGACGATCCCGAGCGCGCGCGCCTTTTCGACCGCGCCCGCGGTGCCTTCGTCGCTGGCGAGGGATCGCGCCGCGACCGCCGCGTCGCCCTTCACCTCGGCGGAGACCTTCTCGGCGGACGCGATGTCGGCGAGCGCCTTCTCGGCGACGCCCTGGCTCGCGCGGTCGGCGTGGTTCGTGATGAGCGACACCGCGGTGAGCGCGTCGGCCTCGGTGGCCTTCGGCGCGAGGGCGCGCCGCCGCTCGGCCTCGATCAGCGCGTCCGGGGTCTCGCCGAGGAAGCGGGCGGAGGCCTCGGACGCCGCGGCACCGGCAGGCGGCGGAGCGGACGTCTGATCGCCGCGCGCGGTGGTCAGGCCGAGCAGCCCCGGAGCAACTCCCACCGCCGTGGCGAGGAGCGACATCAGCACGAAGTGGCGGGTCGTTCGCGTGCGCATTCGCCCGGCACTGTAGCTGGATTTGCCGCTCCCCAGGCCGCGCGCCGCCGTTCCGTGCTTGCTTCTCGCGACGGATGAGACAGACTGCGGCGGGTTCGGCGGCGAGCACACATTGAACTACACGAACACGAAGGGGACTCCTCTGACGCGTCGGTTCGACAGCCCGCTTGCGAGGGACATCATCCCGGGACCGCCCGCCCTGCCGCGCTTCTCGCTGCCCGACGAATCCGGCATGGGCCTCTTCGCGTCGAGCGCCGACGGCGCGTGGGACGACGACGACGACGCCAACGAGACCATCGATCCGCTCGACGTCGCGAAGACCACCCAGCGCGTCGCGCTCGACCCGGTTCGCGCGAGGCGGGTCCTGCGCCGCGCAAGCCCGTCGCCCGCTGCGCTCGCGTCGCCCGCCGCGCCCGACGCGGACGCGACGTCCGAGGTGCAGGTCGAGGACATCCTTCTCGAGGCGTACGCCGAGGAGCCGCCTCCGCGGACCCGCCGCTCGCTCGAGATCGCGTCCGCGCCGCCGCGTCAGGCGCAGGTCGCGTCCGCGCCGCCCACGTATGCGCCGCCCGCGTACGCGCAGGCGACGTACGCGCCGCTCCGGGTGCTGGACCACGGTGCTCGGCCGTTCCCGTCGCCCGGCTTCGCGGCCCGCGACGAGGACTCGCACAGCGTGGCGCCCGTCGCGTTCCCTTCGATCTCCATGATGGTGTCGGCGCCTCCCGCGCACGTCACGCACGAGGCGCGCCTCGCCCCGACCGTCGCGCCCCGGAAGGCGCGGGCGGCGACCGTCGTGGCCGGCACCCTGCTCGCGCTGACGACGATCGCGCTCGGCCTCGGTGTCACGCTGTCGGTCCGCACCGGAGCGATGGCATCGTGGACGGCCACCCCGTCCCAGGCCGCGCGCTCGCTCGCGAGCAAGGCGGCCCCCGTTGCCGCCGCGCCTCCGCACGCCGCGCCCCCCGCCGCCCCGACTGCGCCCGCGGCGAGCCTTCCCCCGCCCGCGGCCAGCATCGCCTCGACCACGTCACCGCCGTCCGCGCCCAGCATGGCTGTCGACGCGCTGCCGAGCTCGGCCGCGCCCGCCGTCCCGGCCGGCTTCACGCGCCTCGTGTTCCCCGCGTCGGCGCAGGGGCACCGCGTCTTCTTCGACGGGCGCCCGCTGAACGCCGAGACGCCGCAGCTCGTGCGCTGCGGTCGTCACATGATCCGCATCGGCTCGCACGGCAAGCCGCGCGTCACCGACCTCGCGTGCGGCACCGAGCAGCCGCTCCGCTGACGGTGCCGCCCCCCTCCGCCGTCACTTCGCGCTGACGTACCGACCGAGGAAGAGGATGGCGCCGGTGGCGTTGTCGCGGACGAAGAACACGAAGGGCTTGTCGAAGCTCACGTCGATCGTCTTCTGAGGGGCGGCGGCCGAGCCGGCGCCGATCACGGCGGTCGCGGCAGCGGCCTCCGTACCCTTCTCCTTCACCGCGACGAACGCCTGGTGGACGACGTCGCTGATCCACAGCTTCTCGGTCGCGCTGATCCCCGAGAAGTCGGCCTTCTCGGGAGAGAACGCGTCGGTGATCCCGCGCGCCGCGAGGACGTCCTTGAGGCTCACCGTCGCGCCCTTGATCTCGAACGAGGGAAGGGTCAGCGCGACGTTCTCGGTCGGCGCGAGCGCCGCGGCGATGCCGCTCGCCTGATCGGCGGAGAACCCGGCCTCGAACGCGCCGAGCGCGTCGGGGAGCACGGCGACGAACGAGAGCTCGTCGCCGTCGTACGGCAGGGCGATCGCCTGGTAGCCGTCACCATGCGCGTAGGCGAGCGTCCCCGAGCGGTGCATGAGATCGGTCGTGACGTCGCCGTTCACCCCGTGGAACGTGCCGGGCGCGGTCGACTCCTTCTCGAAGGGCGTCTTCCACGCGGCGTTGAAGTAGATGGCGTTGACGAGCACGAACCGGGTCACGTTCTGGATCGAGCCCGCCGGGAGCAGCTCCTTGATGCGCGCCTCGGTCTGCGTGGACGTCCACTCGTTGATGGTCTTGCGCGACGCCTCCGGGTCGGACGCGAAGTCCGTCAGTCGCACGCCGGCGCCGTAGCTCTCGGCGAGCGTGTCGAGGAACGTCGGCGCGAACGTCGTCTCCGGCGCGCCCCACATCGAATTGACGACGCGCAGGCGGAACGGCTGCCCGTCCGACCCTGCCGCGTTCTCACCGCGGGCGGTGAGCGCGAGGTCGAGCGCATCGAACGCGGGGTGCAGCCGCTCGGCGGGGAGCGTGAAGTGCATGCCCGTCGCAAGCTGCGAGGCGGTCGTGCCGCGCGCCCCGGCGTAGGTCATCGCGAGCGCCAGCGAGATCGAGTACGGCGAGAAGAAGACGTTCGACGACGCCGCGGCGGGCGCCCTGGTGAGCTCCTTGTAGAGATCCGTCGCGAACGCGGCGTTGCCGTCGCGGAGAGCGTCCGCGTCGGCGGCGGGCACGCTGGGCGACGTGATGCGCGCCTGCTGCGACGAGGCCATCGGCGGCTCGCCGGGTGACTTCGCGTCGTCGTTCGACGAGCAGCCCGCGAGGAATGCGAGCGACGGAGCAGCGGCGAGGGCAGCGACGGTGAGGAGAGAAGCGGTTCGCATGATGCCCCGCCTGGAGCAGGAAGCCTGCCAGGTGTGCCAGCCGCTCGCGGCGGGAAACGCATCGTGATTTCCCGATCAAACTGCGAATTCAGCGTGTGTCAGCCTGTGCCGTGCACGTCCGCCCCGTCAGCATCGGCTATGATCGTCCGCGATGCCCGAGGCCGACGAAGAGGACTGGGTCGAGATACGCCGCTTCACGGACCGTATCGGCGCCGAGATGATCCGCGATTTTCTCGCCGACCACGACGTCCGCGTCGCCATCCACGGCAACCCGCAGGCGACCCGCATGACGTGGTCGCAGACCTCGGACATCCTCCGCATCGTCGTCGCCCGTGAGGACCTCGAGTCCGCGAACGAGGTCCTCGCCGCGATGACCGCCGGCGAGCAGCATCCGTTCCGCGGGCCGATCCCCGACCGCGCCTCGGTGGAGGAGGAGCTCGACGAGCCGGCTCCGGCCTCCCGCTTCGAGAAGCCGAAGGGCCGGCTCTCGGCGGCGGTGCTCGCGCTCGTGCTCCCGATCGGCGCCGGCCACTTCTACGCGCAGCACGCCGCGGCCGCGAAGGTCCTCTGCGTCGGCATGCTCGCGTCCTTCCTCCTCGCGATGGTCGGCCACCAGCCCGCGTTCTTCCGCGTCTGGGCGCTGCTCGTGCTCGTGGACGCGGTGGGCGCGTTCTTCGCCGCGCGGCGCTACAACGAGCGCCGCGTCCCGTCCGACCGAACGCAGCAGCTCGCGGCATTCGGCGCGGTCGTGGCGGCGTTCGCGGTCGCGTGGCTACTGCCGTTCTGACCCGCGCGCTTACCGCCCTTTTGGCGTCGGGCGGGGCGTGGTAACGAGGCCGCTCCACATTTTCGAGAGCGAGGGTAGAGACATGTCTGCTGCGACGACGCCGAACGGCCAGCCGATCACGATGGGCGCGGGGATGAAGCTGAACGTCCCCGACAATCCGATTGTCCCGTTCATCGAGGGCGACGGGACCGGGCGCGACATCTGGCGTGCGAGCGTTCGCGTGCTCGATGCCGCGGTCGAGAAGGCCTACGGCGGCAAGAAGAAGATCGCGTGGCTCGAGGTCCTCGCCGGCGAGAAGGCGTTCCAGAAGACGAACAACTGGCTCCCCGACGAGACGGTCGAGGCCTTCCGCACCTACCTGGTCGGCATCAAGGGCCCGCTCACCACGCCGATCGGCGGCGGCATCCGCTCCCTCAATGTGGCGCTCCGCCAGCTGCTCGACCTCTACGTGTGCCTGCGCCCGGTGCGCTGGTACTCGGGCGTCCCGTCGCCGGTGAAGAAGCCGGGCGACGTCGACATGGTGATCTTCCGCGAGAACACCGAGGACATCTACACGGGCATCGAGTGGGAGTCCGGCTCCGCCGACGCCAAGAAGGTCCTCGCGTTCCTCGAGAAGGAGTTCCCGAAGGACTACAAGAAGATCCGCTTCCCGGCCACGGCGGGCATCGGCCTGAAGCCGGTCAGCTCCGAGGGCACCGAGCGCCTCGTCCGCGCCGCGCTCAAGTACGCGGTCGACATGAAGCGGAAGAGCGTCACGATCGTCCACAAGGGCAACATCATGAAGTTCACCGAAGGTGCCTTCATGAAGTGGGGCTACGCCCTCGCCGAGAAGGAGTTCGGCGATCAGGTCTACACCTGGGGCCAGTGGGAGAAGACCAAGGAGGCGAAGGGCGAGGACGCGGCCAACGCCGAGCAGAAGGAGCAGCTCGCCAAGGGCAAGATCCTCGTGAAGGACGCGATCGCGGACATCACGCTGCAGCAGGTCCTCACGCGCGCCAAGGAGTTCGACGTCATCGCGACGCTGAACCTCAACGGCGACTACCTCTCCGACGCGCTCGCGGCGCAGGTCGGCGGCATCGGCATCGCGCCGGGCGGCAACATCAACTACGTGACCGGCCACGCCATCTTCGAGGCGACGCACGGCACGGCGCCGAAGTACGCCGACCTCGACAAGGTGAACCCCGGCTCGGTCGTCCTCTCGGGCGAGATGATGCTCCGCCACATGGGCTGGATCGAGGCCGCGGACCTCATCGTCAAGGGCATGAACGGCGCGATCGCCGCGAAGAAGGTCACCTACGACTTCGCCCGCCTCATGGAAGGCGCGACCGAGGTGAAGTGCAGCGAGTTCGGCGACGCGCTGATCGAGCACATGTGATCGACCGCGCTCACGCGTGAGCGCTCGTTCCACGAGGCACGGAGGACCGGCGGTCCTTCGTGCCTCGCGTCTTTGTGGGACCCTGGAAGCTCAGTCCCCGAGCAGCGAGAGGGCCTGCGAGCGCGCGGCGGCACGGGCCGCGGCCTTGAGCGCGGGATCGTCGGTGGTGCGCGCGATCACCATGCCGCCCACGCAGAGGCTGACGACGAGGAGCGCCTTTCGCTCGGCATCGGGATCGGCACCGAGCGCGGCTCGGAAGGTGTCGGCCAGGTTCGACACGAGCATGGTGTACGACGCGCGCGGCTTGAGACCGGCCCGCGCGACGTCGGAGGGCAGCGCGATGAGCGGGCAGTGGTTGTCGATGTCGGCGAGCGTCTCGTCCGAGAGATAGAGCGCGACGAGCATGCGCGCGAGCACACGCGGATCGGTGGGCGGCGCCTCGGCCGCGGCCTCGAGCGAGCGCCCGAAGGGATTGCACGTGGTGAAGCTCTCCACGGCCGCCGCGTACAGCTCGTCCTTGCTGTCGAAGTGCTTGTAGAAGCCACCGCGGGTGAGCCCCGCTTCCTTCATCACGTCGTCGATCGAGACCTGGTCGAACCCCTTGCGGTTGAAGAGGACGCGCGCGCGCTCGACGATCCGCTCGCGCGTGCGTTGCTTGTGCTCGGCAGGGTACGGCATCGCTCGTTCGGTCTAGCAGCGCCCCAGAAGATGTCGTTGAACATCTTCAGCGCGCGAACGAAGCTCGGCGCAAGAGGTGACGAACATGATGAAGGTGTACGCGTTCCGCTGGGTTCCGCCGTTCGCGCAGGGGCTCGTGCGCGATCTGCGGGTGCGCTGGGCGCTCGAGGAGGCGGGCCTGCCGTACGAGGAGCGGCTGCTCTCGTTCGAGGACCAGACGTCGGCGACGTACCGACGCCTCCAGCCCTTCGGTCAGGTGCCGGTGCTCGAGGACGGCGCGCTCACGCTCTTCGAGTCGGGAGAGATCGTGCTGCATGTCGCCGAGCGCACCGAGACCCTCATGCCCCACGACCCCGCCGCTCAGGCCCGGATGCGCACGTGGATGTTCGCAGCGCTCAACTCGATCGAGCCGTTCATCGCGAACCTGTCCGAGATCGACCTCTTCAACGCCGATCAGGACTGGGCGAAGCAGCGTCGCCCCGCGGTGCTCGCGTCGGTCGAGAAGCGCCTCCGCGACCTGTCCACGTGGCTGGGCGACCGCGACTACCTGGAGGACCGCTTCACCGCCGCCGATCTCCTGATGACGACGGTGCTGCGCAACCTGCGCCACACCGACCTCGTGGCCAGGCTTCCGAACGTGGAGGCCTACCAGAAGCGCTGCGAAGCACGTCCGGCGTTCGGCCGCGCCCTCGCCGCCCAGCTGCGGGCGTTCGAGGCGAACGCGCCTCCGGCCCAGCCCTCGTGAGCGACCGCCGCCTCAGCGCGGGAGCTTGCCGATCCAGCGCGGGACCATGTCCCGCTTCACGACCTCGTACTCCTCGGGCGTGTCGCACTCCATGCAGCGCGTCTCGTCCTGGAAGACGACCGCGTCGAGCGCGCCCATGAGCAGCAGGCGACCGGTGATGTCCTCGTGCTCGCTGCGCGTCTTCGCGGTCGAGAACGACATGCACCACGCCGCGGCGGCGAGCCAGAGCGCGTGGTCGTTCGGCTCGAGGAGGAGGAGCCCGGTCGCCTCGCCGAGGCACGTGAGGTCACGCACCATGGGGGTCCGGAGGAGCCCCTTGCCGTGCAGGCGCGGCGTCGCCTGGCGGTCGGCGAAGACCATCACCTCCTCGTCGGTCTCGCGGAAGCGGCCGCACACGAGCGTCTTCGAGCGAGGGGTCAGCGCTCCGCCGGCGCCCGCGAGGTCGTGGAAGACGGTCGGATCGTAGACGACGTCCGCATCCATCAGCACGACGCGCGACTTGCCATCGAGGATGTCGTGACCGCTCGTGAACGCGAGGTGCGTGGAGTGCCCGCTGCCCGAGACGTCGCCCGGGAAGTCGTTCATGATCCAGGTCGCCGGGTGGTCGGCCATCGCCGCCACCTGGGTGCCGAACGTCGCCTTGCTGCCGACCAGGTAGATCTCCTTCACGCCGGCCGCCGCGAGCGAGCGGAGGTGCCAGTCGAGGAAGGTGAGCGTCCCGGTGTCGTCGAGCGGCAGGAGCGGCTTCGGCGGGCCGCCCACGCCGGCGATGCGCTTGCCCATGCCGGCGGCGAGGATGATGGCCTTGTCGATCTTCGTCATACGACGTCCTTGTCTCCGAGCACTCGCCCGATCATGAGGCGCGCGAGCGTGAACATGAAGAGCCCGTAGCCGATCGCGAAGAGCTGCACCTCGTAGACGCGGTCGAGCAGGATGCCGACGGTCAGCACGGTGAGCACGTTGTCCCACGAGAGCAGGCTCACGATGCGCACGAGCCCGCGCATGCCCGCGGTGTTCGCGCGTTCGATGACCCGCTGTGCCGCGTTCCCCTGCACGGTTGGCGTGTAGAGGCGCACCTGCCAGCGATCGAACCAGATTCCGAACCGCGTGATCCAGGGCGCGTTCCCGGCGTCGACGATGGCGAGCTTCGCGTCGAGCTCGTCCTTGATCGCGTCGCGTCCGTCCTTCAGGGCTGCGCCGAGCCGCCGGTTGTAGAAGTCGTACGCGTGGCCGGACATGCCGCCCCATGCGATGAGGAGCGCGCCGAACGCGATGGTGCCGCCGAGCGAGAGCTCGTGGCGCGTGCGGTAGACGTGCGCGCACATGCCCGCGGTGATGGCGACGTACGCGACCGCGTCGCCGAGCTCGTCGATGGTGCGCCCCCGCGGCGAGGAGAGCTTCTTCGCACGCGCGAGGACGCCGTCGTAGCAGTCGAGCACCATGCGGAGCTCGCACAGGAAGAACGCCGCGACGAGGCCAGCGCGGTCGCCTGCGCCCACGAGGACGGCCGCGGTGATCCCGCAGAGCGTGTGAATGTACGTGATGTGATCGGGACGCAGGGGGAGCGACCCGATCACGTGCAGCAGCGCGCGCGCCGCCGGATACCGGTAGTACCGGTTCAGCGGGTCGCTGAGGTTCTCGGCGAGCGCTCGCCGTTCCTCGAGCGTGGGCTCGGCAGAGGCCGTCACGTCACGCGAGAGCAGTGCGGAGGGAGCTCGCGAGGCGGTCGATGTCCGAGGTGCCGAGGTCTCCCATGACTGCGATGCGGAAGATGGCTCCATCGAACTTTCCCTGGCCGGCGTAGATGACGAATCCGTCGCGCCGGAGCGCGTCGTGCAGGGCCTCGTAGGAGTGGCCTGCGGGCAAACGGAAGGACGTGAGCGTCACGCCGTACGCGTCCTCGCGATCGAGGAGCAGCGGGGCGTTCGATTCCTTGCAGACGCTCCGCACGCGCGAGGCCCGCGTCCGGTAGAGCGCGTGGCGGGCCTTCCAGCCGCCCTCGTCGGCGAGCTCGGCGAGCGCCTCGTCGAAGGCGCGCGTCACGTGCGTGGGGAGGGTGAAGGGCGTGGAGCCCTTCGCCTGGTCCTTCGCGTGGCGCGAGAGATCGAGGTACACGCTGGTCGCGCCGCTCGGACGCTCGAGGGCCGCGTCCTTCACCATGACGAAGGAGACGCCCGGCGCGCCGTGCACGCACTTGTTGGCGGTCGCGGCGAAGGCCTCGATGTTCCACTCGGCGAGGCGCAGGTCCTCGCCGGCGAAGCTGGAGACGGCGTCGACGAGCATCGGGACGCCGTGCGCCTGGGCGAGCTTGCCGAGCGCGCCGATGTCGTTGAGGCGACCGGTGGTCGTCTCGTGGTGCACGGTGAGGACGTGGCCGAAGCGCGTGCTGCGGAGCGCCGACTCGGCGGCGTCGAGATCGAGGCCGCTCGTCCACGGCGAGCTGACGACCTCGTGCGCCTTGCCCTGCGCCTTCAGCATCGCGGCGATGCGCTCGCCGTAGACGCCGTTGGCGACGACGAGCGCCTTCTCGTCACGGGCGACGAGCGAGAGCATCGTCTCGACCGCGGCCGTGCCGGACCCTCCGACGAGCACCGGCGTGAAGCCGGCCCGCGTGTCGTCGTAGACGGCGGCGAGCTTGCTGCGCAGGTCCCCCACGAGCTTCGCGAACTCCGGCTCGCGATGGCACACGTCCTCGGAGGCGAGGGCCCTCCGGACGCGCTCGGTCATCGTGACCGGGCCGGGGTTGAGGAGCTTCGTCACGCGCTCGGACGCGATCACGCGAGGACCTCGCGGATGCGGCCGGCCACCTCGCGCGGCGTCACCTTCGGCCGCGGGAGGTCGTCGGGCACGCCGTGGCGCGTCTTGAGGTGCACGAAGCGGAGCCCCGGCGTGCGGTCCTTCACGATCTCCTCGAGCTGCGCCGCCGAGGCGATCTTCGTGACGCTCTCGTAGCCGCAGGACCGGGCGACGCCCGCGAGGTCCATGGAGTGCGCGACCGTCGACTGGCCGCCGGTGGACTCGTGGGCCTCGTTGTCGAGCAGGATGTGCAGCAGGTTCTTCGGCTGCTCGTAGGCGAGCGTCGCGAGCGCGCCGAGGCGCATCAGCATCGCGCCGTCGCCATCGAGCACGACGATGCGCCGGTCGGGCCGCGCCCACGCGAGACCGAGCCCGATGCTCGACGCGCAGCCCATGGAGCCGACGACGTAGAGCTGGTTCTTGCGGTCCTCGCAGGCGTAGAGCTCGCGGCCCGTGAAGCCCGTGGTGGCGATGACGATGTCGCGCGGGTCGACGCCGCGCTGCACCGCGCGGAGCGCGTCCTGACGCGAGGGGCGCGTGCCGGGCGTGTCGTGGAAGATGGCGCTGGTCGCGTCCTCGACGGCCGGCGCGCGATCGCCGGGGCGGACCGCGGGCTTCGTCGCGAGCTTGTGGGCCGAGACGCTGTCCTTCTTCATGACGAGGCAGAAGGGAAGGCCCGTGTCCTTCATGTGCGCGAGCGCCTTGGCGAGCACCGGGGCGATGTCGGCGTTCTCGCGCGGGAACCAGTCCCACGCGACGTTCATCGTCTCGAGCATCTTCGTCGTGATCTCGCCCATCAGCTCGTGCTGGGGCTCGTCGGCCGGGCCGCCGGGCTCGCCGCGAAGCGTGACGATCATCAGCACCGGGATGCGGAAGACGGCGTTCAGCGAGGTGAGGGGGCTCACCGCGTTCCCGAGCCCCGAGTTCTGCATCATCACGATGGCGCCCTTGCCGCCGAGCTCGGCGCCCGTGGCGATCGCGACCGCGTCACCCTCGTTCGTCGCGCCGATGTACGTGAGGTCGGGCGCGTCGATGACGTAGTTGATGAACGGCTTCACGTAGGAGCAGGGCACGCCCGTGTAGAGCGAGTAGCCGGCGTCACGTGCCGCATCGCAGAAGGACTTCGCGTCGATCATCGGAACTCTCCACCTTTCACGACGTCGGACAGCGTGTTCACGTCGAGCCAGCCGCCGTTGGTATAGACCACGCGCACGTCCTTGCCGTCGCGCACGAGGCGCCGGAGCAGGTCGGGCATCGTCGCCTTGTCGAGCTCCGCCTTGGGCATCTCCTCGATGAGCGCCGCCACCTGCTTCGCGCCGGAGGCGGACAGCTTGAGGAGGCCGGTCCACTCGCCGCTGATGGTCGGCGACGTCGGATCGGTGAGGACGTCGGTGAGCTTCACGTCGTGGAGCAGCGTCGTGCGCGAGTGCTGCTCGGAGCACACCGCCCAGTCGGCGCGGCGGGTGCGCGTCTTGTCGACGGGCATCGAGTCGACCGCGACGACGAAGTCGCCCTCCGTCTCGAGGAGCTCGTCAAGGACGTACTTCTTGAAGACGACGTCGCCGTACGAGACGATGCACGGGCCGTCGAGCGCGGACTTTGCGGTGGCGAGCGAGGCGAGCTCGTTGGTGGTGGCGAACGCGTCGTTGTCGACGAAGGTCGCGCCCTGGACGTCGACCGCCTGCTTCGCGTAGCCGCGGACGACGACGAGCTCGCGGATGTTCGCCGAGCGGTAGGCCTCGAGGATGTGCTCGAGGATCGGCTTGCCGTTGATCGGGACCATCGCCTTCGGGCGGTCCTTCACGAGCTCGCCGAGCTCGTCGCCGCGACCGGCCGCGAGGACGATGCCGCGGGCGACGGGCCCGCCCTTGGGGAGATAGGCCTTCTCGGCCTGCTCGAGCTCGTTCTCGCCCTGGAGGCGGAAGACCTCGGCGAGCGGAGCGACCTTCTCCTCGACGCCGATGAGGCTCTGCGCGGTGAAGATCTGCTTGGCGGTGACCTGCATCGCGCTGAGCGCCGAGCGCATCAGGTGGTTCGCCCAGATCACGATCTTGAAGCCGGCCTCGCGGAAGACGTCGGTGGGCGTCGTGTAGTACTTGGTCGGGACGATCACGAGCGGGAGGCGGTCACCCCACTCCTTCTTGAACTGGAGGATCTCGTCGGGATGGCGCTCGCGCGAGTGGATGAGGACCGCGTCGGCGCCGGCCTTGCGGTAGGCCTCGCCGCGCTTCAGCGCCTCTTCCATGCCGTGCCCGGCGATGAGCGCCTCGACGCGGGCGACGACCACGAAGTCGTCGTCACGCTGGGCCTCCTTGGCCGCCCGGATCTTCCCGGCGAACTCCTCCATGTCGGCCAGCGGCTGGGCGGTCGAGCGGAGGAAGCTGTTCGTCTTCGGGAAGATCTTGTCCTCCATGCAGACGCCGGCGACGCCGCGCTGCTCGAGCTTGGTGACCAGGCGCCGGGCGGAGTTGAAGTTGCCGTAGCCCGTGTCGCCGTCGAGGAGGATCGGGACGGTCGTGGCGTCCGCCATGAACTCGACGACCTCGAGGACCTGCGTCCAGCTCGCCTCGTTGTTGTCGCGGACGCCGAGGGCGGCCGAGATCGAGAGGCCGCTGCCCCAGATGCCGCCGAACCCCGCTTCCTCCGCGATCTTCGCCGAGAGGCCGTTGTGCGCCTCCATCAGGAAGGAGGTGCTCGGGCCGCTCAGCATCGCCTTCAGACGGGTCGTCTTGGCGGGCAGCTTGGACTTGGAGGCGTTGGACTTCGGAAGTGGTTGAACCATTTGATCACTCGACTAGCAAAGCTCGAACCAGAGCAGGGGCGCGGACTTTACCGCGAATCCGGGGCTCCCCTCTACTCTCTGCTGCGTCAGTTCGCACCTGGCCGTGAACGATCGTTCGCTCCTGGCGTGTAGAATCCCGGGTCATGTCCTTCGCGAAGCTTGTTCCGGCGCCCATTCCGCGGGCGTCCGACGCCGACGGCATCCTGGAGCTCGGGTTCCTGGTGACCGCGACGGACGGGCACATCGCGCCCGAGGAGCTCCGGGCGTTCGGCGAGGTGCTGACGCTCCTCCGCGGTCGCCCCGTCCCCCAGGAGGAGATCGACGAGCTGCTCGGACGCTTCCTGATGACCCTGCAGGCGACGCTCCTCGACGACCGGGTCCGGGAGCTCTCGGCCGCGCTCCCCGGTGACCTCCGCGAGCTCGCCTTCAAGATCGTGATCGGGCTCACGCTCGTCGAGCACGAGGAGAACGAGCAGGAGGACGAGCTCGTCGGTCTGCTCGCCGCGAGCCTCGGCCTCGCCGAGCGCAGCATCCCGCTCACCGCCGAGGCCCGCGCCGCGTTCGACCAGTGACCTCTGCGCCCCTGTGATAGAAGAGCGCCGGTAACCGCCTCGGAAAGGATTATCTCGATGCCCACCCGCAAGAAGATCGGACTCATTGGCGCAGGCAACATCGGCGGCGAGCTCGCCCGCCTCTGCGCGAACGCGGAGCTCGGAGACGTCGTTCTCTTCGACATCGCCGCGAAGGAGAACTTCGCGAAGGGCAAGGCTCTCGACCTCGAGCAGAACAGCTCGGTCCTCGGCTACGACGCGAAGATCACCGGCACGTCGAGCTGGGCCGACCTCGAGGGCGCCGACGTCCTCATCGTCACCGCCGGCATCCCGCGGAAGCCCGGCCAGTCGCGTGACGACCTCGTCGCGACGAACCTCCCGATCATCCGCGACGTCGCGAACAACGCGAAGAAGCACTGCCCGAACGCGTTCGTGATCGTCATCTCGAACCCGCTCGACGCGATGGTCTACGAGTACAAGCGCGTGACCGGCTGCGACAAGGGGATGGTCGCGGGCATGGCCGGCGTCCTCGACTCGGCGCGCTTCCAGCTGTTCCTCGCCCGCGAGGCCGGCGTCAGCATCAAGGACGTGCGCGCGATGGTCCTCGGCGGCCACGGCGACGACATGGTCCCGGTGCTCTCGATGACGACCATCAACGGCGTCCCGGCGACCACGCTCATCGCGAAGGACAAGATCCAGAGCATCATCGACCGCACGCGCAAGGGTGGCGGCGAGATCGTCACGCTCATGGGCACGAGCGCGTACTACGCGCCGGCGTCCTCGGCGGTCGCGATGGCGGAGGCGTACCTCGGCGACCAGAAGCGCCTCCTCCCGTGCGCGGCGTACCTCGACGGTGAGTACGGCTACAAGGACCTCTTCATGGGCGTCCCGTGCATCATCGGCGGCAAGGGCGTCGAGCGCATCATCGAGATTCCTCTCACGGAGGAAGAGAAGGGGATGCTCACGAAGAGCGCTGCGAGCGTGCAGGGGATCGTGGACGTCGTGAAGAAGAGCTGATCGGGAGGGGCGGGGGGGATACGCCGGTGCGCTCCAGGGGGCGCGCCGGCGTTTTGCGTTGTGGCGGGGGAGAGCGCGGACGCCGACGCGGACGCTCGTACGCGGACGTGCACGCGTCACGCGGGACGTGGACGCGGACGCGTCACGCGGAGATGGGGCGCAACTCGCCCGGATCAGGGTCGATGCAGACGGCCCATGCTGCGCGTTTATGAGGTCAGTCTCGACATCGTCCGTGAGCTCACTCCGTTCGTGCGGGAGATTGCCCGCCAGGACAAGGACCTCGCGGACCAGTTGAAGCGGGCCCGCAGCAGCGTGCCCCTGAACATCAGCGAGGGCCGTCACGCCCTCGGCGCGCGCCGGAACGTCCACTACGGCTACGCGCGTGGCTCGGCGCAGGAGACGATCGGCATCCTCGAGACGGCCGAGGCCGCGGGCTACATCCGCGAGCTCCCGGTCCCCACGATCGAGAAGTGCCGGCGAGTCATCGGCACCCTGACAAAATGCCTGAAGGACCACTGATCGCGTCCAGCCTCCCGCATCCACGTCGGCGTGAGCGTCCGCGTCTCTCCTCCGCGTCATCCGTCCGCCTCCGCGTTTCTCCGCGCCGGCCATGCCGGCTCAGCTCACAGCGCCGTGATCATGGTTCCCGCCAGCCCCCCCGCTTGCTAGCGTCCCGCGTCATCCCATGAAGATCCACGAGTACCAAGGCAAGCAGCTCTTCGCCAAATACGGTGTGCCCATCCCGAAGGGCTATCCGGCCTTCACCGTCGACGAGGCAGAGGCGGCGGCCAAGCGGCTCGTCACCGAGACGGGCGGCCAGATCACCGTCGTCAAGGCGCAGATCCACGCGGGCGGTCGCGGCAAGGGCGGCGGCGTCAAGGTCGCGAAGGGCGGCCCCGCCGAGGCGAAGGAGCTCGCGAGCAAGATCCTCGGGATGCAGCTCATCACGCACCAGACGGGCCCCGAGGGGCAGAAGGTCAAGCGGCTCTACATCGAGCAGGGCCTCGAGATGGTCACCGAGATGTACCTGAGCGCCGTGCTCGACCGCGACACGCGCCGCATCGCCTTCATCGCGTCCACCGAGGGCGGCATGGAGATCGAGCACGTCGCCGAGCACACGCCGGAGAAGATCCTGAAGGTGTTCGTCGACCCGACGGTCGGCCTCTCGTCGTACCAATCGCGCGAGCTCGCGTTCGGTCTCGGCATGATGAAGTACGGCAAGGAGACGGTCGCGAAGTTCGTCCGCCTCATGGCCAATCTCTACGAGATGTTCACGAAGGAGGATTGCTCCCTCCTCGAGATCAATCCCCTCGTCGTCCTCAAGAATGGCGACGTCGTCGCGCTCGACGCGAAGATCAACTTCGATGACAACGCCGCCTTCCGTCACAAGACGTGGGCCGATCTCCAGGACAAGGACGAGGAGGATCCCGTCGAGCTCGAGGCGGCCGCGGCCGGCCTCAACTACGTGTCCCTCGACGGCAACGTCGGCTGCCTCGTCAACGGCGCGGGCCTCGCAATGGCCACGATGGACATCATCAAGCACGCCGGCGAGAAGCAGGGCGTCGCGCCCGCGAACTTCCTCGACGTCGGCGGCGGCGCCACGCAGGAGCAGGTCACCAAGGCCTTCACGATGATCCTGAAGAGCGACAAGGTGAAAGGCATCTTCGTCAACATCTTCGGCGGCATCATGAAGTGCGACGTCATCGCGAACGGCGTCGTCGCCGCGGCGAAGGAGCTCGGGCTGAAGGTCCCGCTGGTCGTCCGTCTCGAGGGAACGAACGTGGAGCTCGGTCGCAAGATCCTGAGCGAGAGCGGTCTCGCCATCCAGGCGGCGACCACCATGGCGGATGGCGCCAAGAAGATCGTCGACGCCGTCGTTTTGGGAGGTGTGAAGTGAGCATTCTCGTCGGTAAGAACACGAAGCTTCTCGTCCAGGGCATCACCGGCGGCGCGGGCTCGTTCCACGCCAAGCAGATGATCGAGTACGGCACGCAGGTCGTCGGCGGCGTCACGCCGACGCGCGGCGGCGAGACGTTCGAGGGCAAGGTCCCCGTCTTCGACACCGTCTCCAAGGCGGCGCGCGACACCGGCGCCAACGCGAGCGTCATCTTCGTCCCGCCCCCGGGCGCGGCCGACGCGATCCTCGAGGCGTTCGACGCGGGCATCGAGCTCGTCATCTGCATCACCGAGGGCATCCCCGCCCTCGACATGCTCGGCGTGCGCCGCGTGCTCGAGGCCGCGCAGGCCGACGCGAAGGCGAAGGGCAAGCCCATCCCGCGCCTCGTCGGACCGAACTGCCCCGGCGTCATCACGCCCGGTCAGTGCAAGATCGGCATCATGCCCGGCCACATCCACCTCGCCGGGAACATCGGCGTCGTGTCGCGCTCCGGCACGCTGACGTACGAGGCGGTCGGCCAGCTGACCGCGCTCGGCATCGGCCAGTCGACGTGCGTCGGCATCGGCGGCGACCCGGTGAGCGGCATGGACTTCGTCGACGTGCTCGAGCTGTTCCAGGCGGACCCGGACACGCACGGCATCATCATGATCGGCGAGATCGGCGGCGGCGCCGAGGAGCGCGGCGCGGAGTTCATCAAGACCAAGATGACGAAGCCGGTCGCGGGCTTCATCGCCGGCACGACCGCCCCTCCGGGCAAGCGCATGGGCCACGCCGGCGCCATCATCTCGGGTGGCATGGGCACGGCAGCGGCGAAGATCGAGGCCCTCACCGCGGCGGGCGTGAAGGTTGCCCCGACCCCGAGCGACATGGCCTCGACGCTGAAGTCGATGATGTCCTGATCGTCTCGTCTCGCACGACGGCCCTGCTGGTCCCGGTGGCCGGCGGGGCCGTTCTGCGTTTGGCGTCGACGCGCGATGACGATTCCGTGCTCAGCGCGAGCCGGGCGCTCCGCACCGGCGGCCGGGCAGCTCCGGATTCGCGCTGGCGTAGCACTCACCCGGCACCGACGCGTCGCCGCTGCAGGCTTCGTCCGACTCGCACGATCGGCAGCGGCCCTCGCGACAGCGGTACGCGCCGCATATGTAGCTCGGGTCGTCGGGCGGCGGCTTCACGGGCTCCAGGCCCGCGTCGACGGGCGCCACATACGAGGACTCACGGCACGGCGCGCCGTGGTCGTGGAAAAGCGGCGCACATCGGCCGAGGTCACAGAAGGCGTCACTCGAGCACTCCGCGTCCGCGGTGCAGGCCCGGGCAGCATCCGCCGACGTGTCGTTGGCGCTCCCGCTGCTGCTGCACGCGAGCAGGCCCGTGGCCGTGACCACCAGCAGCGTGCGTGCGCGGGTTGGTTTGATGTCGATCAATGGCCTGTGGCGCTCCTCGCTTCGCGCGCGGGGGCCATCATCGCCCGCACGACCTTCCCGGGAACTCCGGATTCGAATGCGTGTTGCATTCACCGACGGACGGATCGGGACCGCACGCTTCGTCCGACTCGCACGACCGGCAGCGGCCCTCGCGACAGCGGTACGCGCCGCAGATGTAGCTCGGGTCGTCGGGCGGCGGCTTCACGGCGCCGGCGCCCGCGTCGACGGGCGGCACGTACGAGGACTCACGGCACGGCGCGCCGTGGTTGTGAAAGAGCGGCGCGCATCGGCCGAGGTCACAGAACGCGTCGCTCGAGCACTCCGCGTCCGCGGTGCACGCCGGGGCAGCATCCACCGACGTGTTGGCGCTCCCGCTGCTGCTGCACGCGAGCAGGCCCGTGGCCGTGAGGACCAGCAGCGTGCGTGCGCGGAATGGTTCGATATCGATCATTTGCATGCCGAGCTCCCCGCCCCGGGGCCCCCGTAGAAGAAGTAGTTTGCCCAGGGCACCGTCCCGTCCCCCGCAGGCCCCGCTCCACTGTAGCAGCTCGCGTCCGTCGCATATATCGGCCGCGTCAGCTCGAAGAAGAAGCCCGTCCGATTATCGGACGTGTACGCCATGGACCTGAAATACGCAGCCCGCCGGAAGCCGGCGGCGCCCAGATCCGCGCTTCCCATCGGTGTATCGGTCGGGGCCGGCGCCAGGCTGTCGAACACCTCGCCGTACCAGGTCACGTGACCCGCGCCCTCCGCGAGGCCGGAACTCCGAAAGACCGACCCGTCCGCGCAGCCGGCGCGCTCGTTCACGCACCGCGGATAATACCCGACCCATTCACCCTCAGCGCCGACCCACCAGTCGCCTCCCGGCCCTTGACGCACTTCGAGATGCAACACGCGCTGGTCACCGCCCGAGGTGCTCGAGGGAGTGAGTCGAACGCCCGGAGCCCACGTCCTACTCACCTGGTGCCACCCGTGGACGGTCGTATTGTATCCGCCCGCCCAGTTGCGGCTCTCCGTGTACCCGTTGTTCGTGAAGTAAACGAAGAAGAAGGCGTCGTAACTCCCTCCGTTTACCAACGGAGCCTCGATCTTGCCGGCCTCTACCGTCTCCTGCACGCCAGATGCCTCGGATGCCAGCGCGACCTGCGCGATGTTCGTCTCGCCTTCGCGAGGCCCGCCCGCGTTCCAGATGTTGATGAAGCCGTCGGAACCGAGGAAGTAACCGAAGTGGTGCCACGACACGTAATACCGATCAGGGGTGTCCGGCTCGGGCGCCGGTGCTGCTTTCACCATGATGTCTTGCGGGCGCGCCGGCGGAATGGCCACGCTCGCGAGGTAGTGCTCGACATCGAACCTCACGATAGGAACCGTGCCCGCCGGTCCCATTGCCTTGGGCTCGAGGAGAAGCTCGTTCGAGACAGGTTTGTCGACAGCTCCGTTGACGTAGGGCGGGCTGCCGCCGGCGCGCGGAGCTGAAGCCGAGACGAGCGCGGGGGGGGGCGTGGCTGTCGTTGCCCACAGGTCCTTCGGCTTCACCCAGTCCACCACCGTGCCGCCAGATGTCGTGGTCGTCGCCACCGTTGGCAGCGCCGCGACGCGTCCGGCGAAGTAGTCGCGGATGGCCGCCTTCCTGGCCGTGATCTCCTGGGTCGTCAGAGACGCCTGGCTCGTGCCAGTACCTCCGCTGACTGCCGTGGACGCTGGCTCCGCCACGCAGCCTTGTTGGGCACATGTGGCCAGGACAAGAAGCCCGATGGTGAAGCCGCGGACATGGCTGAGCCGAGAACGATTCATGTGATTTCCCTCGCGAGGCCGTCAGTCGGGCGGCCTTGGAACAGGAGCCCGAGCCTCACGCCATCGGCCGGAGGCCCACCGGTGTTGCTCCGTCGATGCGAAAATTTCGCGTCCCTCGAGCAAAAAACGCAACGAGCGGCAGCGCCGCGACCTCGTCTCCAGCCCACCTGCGGCCAGGCGTTGCGAGCTCGCCCTGCTGCTGTGTACGATCGGGTCTCGTGCGGATCCCCATCCTGCGTCACGTGCTCGTGTCGGTCGCCCTGGCCGGCCCGTCGCTCCTCGCGGGGTGCAGCAGCTTCGCGGCGGCGGAAGACGCGCCCGACGCGACGCCCGATGGCCCCGCTGAACGACCAGATGTTGACGGCGGCCCGGCGGCGGACGGTGGCGGCACGGACGCGGCGCCCGACGTGATCCTTGACGCCTCCCTGCCGTGCGATGCGGGCCGCAGCTGCGACGAGCGGTTCGTGTTCGTGACCAAGGGCCTCGTCCGCGGGGACTTCGCCCACCTGCCCTCGATGGTCCCGGTCCTCGACGCAGCGGACGCCATCTGCGCGGCGGACGCGAACGCAAACACCGCCCCGGCCGTGCTGAAGGGCCGGAAGTGGAAGGCGCTGCTCTGCGCCGGCGCGGGCAACGCCTTCGACCGCCTGGGCGCGAAGGACGCGCGCTGGGTGCTGCCCGAGCGGCAGGTGGCGTGGATGTCCACTGCGTCCATCCGCATGTCGCCGCCGACCGTCGCGCTGGGCGGCGTGGACAAGGCGTGGACGGGCTGCGATCCCCTCGGCGAGGCGATCAGCGGGGCGACGTGCAACGGCTGGTCGGCGACGTCGGGCAATGGGCAATACGGCGCGGCGAAGCAAGCGAGCGCCGAGTGGTCGAGTGCCGGCGCGCAGAATTGCTCGGACGTCGCGCCGCTGTACTGCTTCGAGGACGCCCCGTGAGCGCCACGCTGCTTGCGCGCTCGGGGCTGGTCGCGGCGTTCGCGCTGGCGGGCCCCGCCGCGCTGGTCGTGGCGTGCAGCACGCCGTACGGCGGTCCCGACGAGGTGAGCCACGCAACCGATGCCACCTCGGATGCTCCCGTGTCGCCCCCGCGGGACGCGGCCGCCAGCGATGGCGGTGCTCTGCCGGACGCGGACTCCGGGCCGAAGGCCGGCCCCCCCCCGTGCGGCGTTGCGGGCGCCCGCGCGTGCAACGACCGCTACCTGTTCACGACGAGCACGCGCGTCCCAGCCGATTTCAGCCCGTCCGGTAGCGCGCTCGCGGCCGCCGACGCGCTGTGCCGCGCCGAGGCGGACGCGCAGCCGATGTACCCCGATCTCCACGGCCGCGCCTGGCGCGCGTGGCTGTGCACGTCGACCGTCGACGCGCGCTCCCGCCTGCGCGGTCCCGTCAGCGCAACGTGGAGCCTGCCCGAGGGCCGCGTGGTGTTCGCGTCGACGAAGGACGTCGCCGACGGAGTGCCCACGACCCCTCTCGGCCCGAGCACGGCGGACAGCGCGGTGTGGACCGGCTGCAACCGCGGCGGCCTGAAGAGCACGACCGCGACGTGCAGCGACTGGTCGTCGAAGCTGGGATATGGCCTCGTCGGCAACCGCAACGCGCAGGACGCACGGTGGAGCAGTGACCGGTCCACGGCGTGTGCGGAGATGGCGGCCCTGTTCTGCTTCGAGGACGCGCAGTAGAGGGAGTCGATCCGGGGCCTTGCCAGCCCGGCGCGGAGCTCCAGCACGAGGTGCGGAGGCATCGTAGCTGGCGCGCGGACCTTCGCGAGCGGACCGCGAAGCTGATGAACGCACCGCGGAGGCTTCGCACGCCGGAGCGAAGCTTCGAAACCCGCGGAACCACGTCCGCGCCTCAACCGTGGGCGCTCGCGCCCGCGCCTGGCATGCCTGTTGTCCGCCATGCGACGCTTCCGAGCACGCGCAACCAGGCGATCTCTCGTGGTCACGAGACCCTCCCGCCCGATCACGAAGGCGCCGCGGCGGCCCACGAAGCCTTCGCGGTCGCTCACGAAGTCTCCGCGCCGCTTGCGAAGCTCGCGCCTCCACCGGCCGAGCGTTCTCGCTCGGTTAGGGGACCTTACAACGCGACGTGTGCCACGTGGATGAGACGCGGGGCCAGATGACGTGACGGAGTCGTGGAAATCGCCGAAGCGCTGCGTGAGGGTGGCGGTGCCGGCGGCGTCGAGAGGGATGATCACGCCGCGCGCAGTGCCTCGATGGCCGGGGTCAGCGTCGCACGCAGCCCCGCCAGGAGCTGCTGCGCCTCGCGCGCGCCTGGCAAGCCCGCCGCTCCACGGAGCTCTTCGCTCGCCTCGTGACGCGCGGCCTCCACGAGCTCCGCCAGCGCGTGCTGCCGCGCGTCGTCGACCTGCTGCCGCTCGTCGACTGTCAGGCGCGTCTCCAGCCACGCCGCCACGTCCCACGCGAGCGTGGCATGCGCCGTCTCGTCCTTCGCGATCACGCGCATGGCGCTACGGAATTCGGCATTCGTCGCAGCGCCTGATTGGTAATGCGCGACCAGCGCGCCATACGTTTCGTGAATACAGCCTTCCACGGCATTCTCGAGCGCCATCGCGAGGAGCGAGCGCGGCTGGGCAGGGGCGACGTCGAGCCCGCGCCGGGTACCGCCGGCGTCACGCAGAAAGCGATCCATCGTCGTGGCGTGGCGCCGCTCGTCGTCGGCGCTTCGGCGGGCGCGGCGCACCACCGAGGCGGGAGCCCCGAGGGCGGCGAGCTCGCCGGCCATGCGCTCGAACGCGATCACGCTGGCGGCTTCGAGGTGGGCGCACTCCGCGAGGAAGGCGGCCAGGGTGTCATGCGCCCGATCGGCGTCCTTGCTCGCAGCAAGGCCCGAGGGCCTGCGCCCGCTCATGCAGGTCGGCGCGCGCGAAACGGTGTGGTCCTCGCTCAGCGCCACCACACCATCGGCCGAAACGGTGTGTCGCGTCCAGCCGCCCGTGCCGCCGAAGCACGAGCCGCTATCGGTGTAGAGCTTCGTGAGCTCCCATCCCGTGTCGGTCTTGAGCATGCGTCCGCACCCGGCCACCAGCTCGACGTCGCTCGTGGTGTCGACCGGAGCGACGAAACCACGGAGCTCTTCGGGGCTCGCCACGACCTCGACCCGGTCGCCGAACGTCGCGACCAGGTACGTGACGATGGGCTGCGGCGCCATGGGGCTCCCGGTGTAGCGCGCCGCGAAGCCGGTCCTCGAGCGCGCCGCATGCAGCCCAGCCACGCAGGTCTTCGTGTCGGTCGCGGTCGCGCAGGGGGTGCCCTTCCTGGCGAGCACAACGGGCGGAGGCGGCGCGCCACCGTCGGCATTCGGCGCGGGCGCAGGGCCGAAACCGCCCGGCTCCTCACGCAGCTCGAGGTAGTCGGCCTTGCCGAGCGCGGGAGCGACGGTGACGCCCTCGAGCAGCTTGGCGGTGAAGCCGCGACAGACCTGGGCCTCCGTGGGCCTCAGCGTGGGCCCGCCGCCCGGCGCCGCCTCGGCGCTGCCGTGGCCGGCCGCGACGAGGGCGGCGAGCATCGGGAGAGCCGTGTGGAGGCGGAGGCGGGGGAGGGGCATGGCGAGAGCTATCGTCTCATGCCGGGCAGAGTTGCGTGGGAACGAGTCACCTCCGCCGACGCCGCGCCGCGATCACGAGGGCGCCGACCACGAGGCCGATGGCGAGCTCGCCGCCGACCGTACGCCCCGGCGCGGCGCGGCAGCTCGCGCTCTCCAGCGCCTCGTCCGGCAGCGGGCCATCGTCGTCGGGCTCCACCTGATCATTCACCTCTGCAGAGTCCAGCGCCTCGACGTTCGTGAGGTCGGGTGTGATCTCGACGTCGAGCTCCGGCGCGGCGTCGTCCTGCGACTCGTCATCTGCCGCGATTCCCGACTTGCACTTGTGGCTCTGGATGTACTTGTACGGATCGACCGTCTTGCCGTACGAGACGCTCGTCTTGGCGGGCCCGAGCGTGAGGTGCAGGTGATTGCCAGTCGTGCACGTGCCCGTCGTCCCGATATGGCCAAGTGTCTCGCCGCGCGAGATCTTCTCGCCGACCTTCTTCGATGACTTCTCCCTCATGTGCGCGTAGCCGGAATACATGCCGTCGGCATGTTTCACGACGACCACGTTGCCGAGGCAGCTCGTCTTCGTGATGACAGCGACCGTCCCCGCCGCGACGGAAGGGATTGCCTTGCCGGAGGGCTGCGGGAAGTCGACGCCGCGATGCGGATGGGCGCGGCCCTTCGTCGAGCCCCACCCGTCGGCGAGATCCGGATTCGAGAACGGCAGGCGGTAGCAGGTCGCCGCGTGAGCCTCCGTGACGAGACCGAGGAGCGCGACGAGCCCGACGACACCAGAAACACTGCGACGAGCCATGACGTTGACGTTCATGAAGACCTCCTGCTCAGCCAATCGAGTTTCCCAGATTGACCGAACGGACGGTTATCGCAACTAGGTATTCGCGATAACTCATGATCCGGCGAGGGCCCCGAGCCCCAGATCGGGCTGCCGGTGCGCAGAGGCTTGCGCAATGACCCCACGTCGTGGCCGAAGCTCCGCAACTCTCTCCCGGCGCGACCGACCGGGGGGCAATGCGCCGACTACGCCGTGCCGCCACGCTACCGGTCCTCGCGACCCTCGCCGCGGTGGCCGGCTGTTCTTCGGCGCCCGAGGCGTCGAATCTCTGCACGGGGGAGGGCGGTTCGACTCGCGTGCGAATGAGGCCCAGCGGCGCGAGGCACCGCCTGGTGAGCGCGGTCCTCCTTGCCCTCGGCACCTTGGCGGTAATGGCATGCAAGCGACCGGAGGAAAAACCGAAGTCCCAGGACCATGCCGAACCCCCGGTCCTCCGGCGCACGGCGCCGCCGGTGTGCACGCTGGCGCGAGCGAGCGAGCCTGGGAACATGGTCGAGCCCGGCTCGAAATGCCACGCCGACAGCGAGTGCACCGACGGATTGAACGGCCGCTGCGTGAGCGTCTACTCCGGTGGCATGGGGCAGCACACCCATCGCTGCTCGTACGACGAGTGCTTCCGGGACGACCACTGCCCCGCCGGACGCGTGTGCGACTGCCGCACCTCGGCGGGCTCGTGGTCGAGCTCGAGTTGTACCGCCGCGCTGTGCCGGACGGACGCCGACTGCACGTCGGGCTTCTGCAGGTTCAGCGCGGGCGGGAACCTCGGTGACGATGCGAAGGACTGGCTCCAGGGATGGGCGTGCCGGGCGCCCAGCGACGAGTGCTTCACCGAGGCCGACTGTCGACTCGTGGGACAGGATTCGTGCGTCTACCGGGTGTCTGCGGGCCACTTCGTATGCCTGCGGCGCGCGTCGTACTGAGGCGTCGAGGACGAGAGCGAGAGCGCACGACGCGGCCCGGAGCTGACGCCGCGCGTCACGCAGGATGCTCGTCCGGGCCCTTGTCTTGCGCGCGGAACCCGGCTCAGCTGATCGTGATGAAATCCGTCCTCGCGGCGCTTCTTGCTTCCACGCTCCTCGCCGCCTGCTCGTCGAGCGAGAGCGCAGGAGGCGCCGAGCCGCCCGTGGTCGGGAGCGACGCCGGCGGCACGCCCGACCCGAACCGGTGCGCGTCGCCGCCCTGCGCCGACGGGGAGAAGTGCGTGAGCGCGGGCGATTGCTCCTCGCACACGTGCGGCGCGGAGGGGCTCTGCATCTCCGCGACGGGGACCGACCAGAAGAAGGACGGCAGCGAGACCGACGTCGACTGCGGCGGCGATCCTTCGGGCGCGTCCCGCTGCAAGGACGGGCTCGCGTGCCTTGCGGCGACCGACTGCACGAGCGGCGTGTGCAAGGGAAACGTCTGCCAGGCACCGACGCACACGGACGGCGTGAAGAACGGCGACGAGACCGGCGTGGACTGCGGCGGCCCGACATCGAAGAAGGCGTGTGCCGACGGCGCGGCGTGCAGCGATGGCGCGCGTGACTGCGCGAGCGGCGTGTGCACCGGCAACGTCTGCGCGGCGCCGACGCACACCGACGGCGTGAAGAACGGCGACGAGACGGGCCTCGATTGCGGCGGCCCCACCGCGGGCAAGGGCTGCAAGGACGGCGACCCCTGCGTCGTCGGCCAGGGCGCTCGCGACTGCACGAGCAAGGTGTGCACGGCCAGCGTATGCCAGATACCGACCGACACCGACGGCGTGAAGAACGGCGCCGAGACCGACGTCGATTGCGGCGGAGGCGCGAAGACCTGCCTCGCCGGCCAGGGCTGCGCGGCGAATACCGATTGCGGCTCGAAGGGCTGCAACACCGCGTCGAAGACGTGCGCCTGGGGCCGGAGCTGCACCGCGCACAACGGCAACGACACGTGCGGCGTCGGCGACGAGACGTTCACGGCCGCGGCTGGCGCCACGTTCACGAGCGGGACCAAGGAACACCACGACTGCTGCGAGAGCGCGGTCGTCAATCCCGATGGCGTCGCGGGCAATAGCGACGACTTCCGGCTCGACAAGTACCAGATCACGGCAGGCCGGATGCGGCGCTTCATCGAGGCGACGAGCGGCAACGTTCGCGGCTGGGTGCAAAATGCACGTAACAACGTGGGCGGCGAGTCGTTCAAGGATCCCGGGGCCGCGGCGCAGCTTCCTCCGGCCAATGACCAGTATCTGCCGCTCACGATCTCCGGCGGGGAGACCGCGCCCACCTCGCCGCCGGTCGGCGGCTTCGTGGCTTCCCAGCCGACGAGCAGCGTGAACGTGCTCGCGCATCTGAGCGGCTATCGCTTCACGACCGAGCCGGGCGGGCCCGACGGCTACGGCTGCTACATGGATGACGGGTCGTACGGCGCCCGCACCTACTGGCTCGACAACGGGTCGCTGCTGTTCTCCGGCGAGAAGCAGCATCTCGTGAGCCAGGCGCGCCTCGATCAGAAGGTGCTCACGTGCGTCGACTACTACATGCTGGCGGCGTTCTGCGCCTGGGACGGCGGGCGCCTCGAGACGAAGACCGAGCACGACAAGGCCTGGGGCGGCACCACGTACCCGTGGGGGAACGATGGCGGGACTCAGGGGTTCAACGCGGCAGTCATCGACGTTCGCTATGGCGGCAGCGCCGGCAATGCCGCCGACCTCATCTTCAACGCGACGCCCGCGGCGCCGGGCAACTTCATCAAGGCGAACCTCGAACGCACCAACGCCGCGTGGAACTATTCGAACTACTTCCTTCGTGACGCGCGCCGCTATCTCGAGGGCCGTCCCACGCAGCGCACGTACCCGGGCGAGTCCGATGTCGCCTTCGTGGATGCCAATACCCGCGATCAGAGCTACGCAATCGCCCCTCCGGGCCGCTACCCGAGCGGCGCCGGGCCCTTTGGGCACCAGGATCTCCTCGGCAACGTGATCGAGATCACCGCGGACTCGCAGCCCAACGGCTCCGGCAGCGCGTACCGCTGGACGAAGAACGGCAGCTACGAGGGCTACGTCCACTGGAGCGGCCCGGTCGGTTATGACGGGTTCGTCTTCGGCGGCATGGCGAAGTACGGCCGCTCCGGTGGCCGCTGCGCGCGGCCGCTGGCGCAGCCCTGAAGCTCACCCGCTCACACGAGCGGGTCGAACATGAACTCCCGCACCTCCTGCCCGCAGCGGCAGGCGACGGCGATCTTCGCGGCCCACGCCACGGCCTCCTCGCGGGAGGGCAGGTCGAGGACGCAGAAGCCGCCGTCGAGCTGCCGGGTCTCGGGATAGGAGCCGGGCGTCACCGTGCCGTCGATGCCGACGATGACGGGCGGCACGTCCTCGTTCAGCCCGCCGGTGAAGACGAAGACGCCAGCCTCCTTGGTCTGCCGGATGACGGCGTGTGCCGCGTCGGCGACCACCTGCATCTCCTCGGCGGGGACGTCCATGGCGCGGCTGGGGAACGAGATCAGATAGAGCGTCATCGCGTGGTTCCTCGTCGAGGTGACCGCATCCGACCGGCCACTCCTCGGCAGTCTAGCCGCTGCTGCCCGTTCCGGGATCGGCAGGGCAAGCGATACTGGCGCGCCGCCGCGCCACGCGGGTGCCGATCATCTCGACAAAGGATCGGGTGGTGTACCCATCGCCCTTCGCGTCGAGATCGCATCCGAGCGCCTCTACCGTGAACGCCGCGGGCTCCGCGTCGAGCATCGCGAGCGCTCGCGCGACCTCCACCAGCACCGCCTCGACCCACTCGATTCCCATGCCCTCGCAGGCGGCGTCCACCAGCTCCGGCAGCTCGAGGCCCTCGTCCCCGGCGTCCTGGTGGAAGTAGGCGCCGACGAGGTCCATGAGCGCAGGCAATGCCGCACCGAGCGCCTCCCGCCGCGCGCGAGCTGCCTGGTCAGGGGCTATCGGCACGTACCGCCCGGGCCCGAAATCGGGTTCGGGAGTTCCGTCGTCCACGGGTCCGAGCGCCCGCCTCATCTCTGCCAACCACGACTCGCTCAACGTTCCGCCCATGATGCTGCCTCCTCGGCCGCCTCGCCGCATGGTTGCTCGCGTAAGCCCAGGACCGGATCACCGCGATGAGCGGCGCCTCGTACACGTATTCGGCAATGGGCGAGCGCCTCACCAAGGCGAATGGCGCTGGGCAGACGCGCTATGGCTACGACGGCCGCGGCAACCTGTCGTCGGTCGAGTTGCCGGGCGGCGTTCGCGCGGACTACGACCTCGACGCGTACGGACGTCGCATCACGAAGCGCCGGAACGGAACGGTGCAGAATCGTTTCCTCTACCGCAACGCCCTGCAGCCGGCAGCCGACGTGGACGCGTCGGGCGCGGTGATCTCGCGCTACGTGTACGGCGCGGGCGGCCTTGCTCCGGACGCCATCGTGCGCGCGGGCACGACCTACATGCTGGTGAAGGACGAGCGCGGCAGCGTGCGCTTCGTCGTCGATGGCAGCACGGGCGCGGTCGCGCAGGGGCTGGAGTACGACGCGTTCGGACGCGTGCTGTCGGACTCGAACCCTGGATTCCAGCCGTTCGGTTACGGGGGCGGCCTGTACGACGCGGACACGGGGCTCGTGCACCTCGGGGCGCGCGAGTACGACCCGGAGACGGGCAGCTTCACGCGGAAGGACCCGAGCCGGTTCGGGGGCGGAGAGAATCAATACGCGTACTGCGCCGGGGACCCCGTCAACCTGGTGGACTGGGACGGCGAGAATCCGATCCTGATCGCGGCGGGCGAGGGCGCGATCATCAGCTACGCGGACGAAGGCGGGAGCCAGATGCTGGACCCGAACTTCGCGGGCTTCGACTGCGGCGCGCTGCGTGGCGCGGCGGCCGAGGGCGCCATCTTCGGCGCCCTCGGCGCGGCGGTGGGCGGCGCGAAGGGCCGGCAGTGCTTCGCGGCGGGCACCGAGGTGGCGACGGCGGATGGCCCCAAGCCGATCGAGTCGGTGGCGGTCGGCGATCGCGTGCTGTCGCGCGACGAGGCGACGGGCGAGCAGGGGTATGCGCGTGTCACGCAGGTGTTCCAGCATGCCGCTGCGGAGCAGCTGGCGCTGACGTTCACGGACGCGCACGGTGCGACGACATCGCTGGTGACCACGCCGGAGCATCCGTTCCGGGCCGCGAACGGCAGGTGGGTCCCGGCGGGTCGCCTGGAGATCGGCGCGAACGTGGTCACGGCGGAAGGCGCCCTGGCAACGCTGAGCGCCGCGCTGTCACTGGCGCAGCGCGGCGAGGTCTACAACTTCGAGGTCGAGGGGACTCATACGTACTTCGTCGGGGCGGCGAAGGTTTGGGTTCATAATAGCTGTCGGGAGACGGGCGGCCGACCGGGCGAGTACTTGGGCGCCAAGGCACCCAAACAAGTATCTCCCGGAACGCGCGTCCTCGAAGGTCAACACGTGAACAATCTCGGCCGGGTAGAGCCGTGGGCTGCCCACTACGACGACTACGGCAGGCTCGTTGCGCGAACCGACTACAATGCCGGAAACGTCGCGCAAGGAATTCCCGACGTCCACCACCACGTTTACGAGTACAATGATGCGTACCCGCTCGGCCGTGAGGCGGTGTCCCATGCACCCGGAGAGTTCAAATGGCCGCCGTGAACACGATCGCGAATTTCCTGGCATTGCGACCGCGGGACTATCGAGTGCTTCGCCGCTTCGAATTGACTCAGGTCATCTGTGCGGGTCAGGCTCCAACTCTGAACGTGCTGATTGAAGTGGAGAACGACAAGACCCGTCACCGCCTTTGCGTTCGCTGCAGCGGCGTCCGGGCGCTGAAGCTCATCCAGCCTGCGTTGAGCCTCTTCACTATGGCGCAGCTCGAGGTGCGGGACGTCTCCGCCGACCAGTGGGAGGGAATCGGCTTCGCCGTGACCGAATCCGAGGACGAGTCTGTCTCCTTCGTGTGCGCCACGTTCGCGTTCGATCTGATCGAGAGCTCGCAGGCGCCCTCGACATGATGAACTCCCGACCACACGACTGATCTTCCCCTCGCTTTCATGGACACCCCGAGGGCGCGGGCGCGAAGATGCGGACGAGTGTTCGATGGCGAAGCGACAACCAGACGAGCCACGCGCTCGCTCACACCGGAGTTCAAGGCGGAGGCCGTCAGCTCACTTGCGACGGGGTCCCCGCACGCATTATGGACCCAAACCTTCGACCCGAGCACCCGAGGTGCCGCTCGACAAGACCCAACAACGGCGCCGAGCGCGTATGCGCGCGTCGGTCGTTGGCCGCAAGAATCACTACGGCCGGCGCTCGCGGCGCCGCACCTAGGTCACCGTCGTTTTCTACTCGCTTATCCAGTCGACAATGCTCGCCGGCGTCGAGCCCGCCGGATATTCTCCGGCCCTCTGCCGACGCCGCGAGAACGGTCGTCATGGGAGAGCCCCATTATAGCAACGCATTAGGTCGCGACGTTCCGACAGCCCACACCCAGGACGCATCGGGGGCGGGGTTGGGCACGCAACCGCAGGAGATACCAAATTGGTGGAGATTGCTGCGCTCGGGTGGCTGACGGGTTGAGTTCAGCGCGCCGCCGCGTTTCGGTGCGACCGGGGCGTGCGTATAGGAACGCTGGACACCCTGGCTGGTCGCTGAAGGTTGCGGGGTCGGGCGAGGAGTGGTCCCGGCGCTCGCCTGCAGTCCAGGAGGACGCCTCGGACGGGGCAGACTGGACGGCCATCCATCTGCGCGATGACGAGCTCCAAGGATTCGGAGGGCCGAGAACCCTTGCGCGGCTCGTGTTGCTTCTTGCAGCTCTCGTTGACGGGGCCGTGCCGGCCGGGAGGAACGAGACTCTCGACGAGTTGATGGATTGGTACGTTTCACATGCGATGGTGACCGGGAGCACTCGTATGGAGCTCACATTGTCAATACTGCTGATGGTGGTGGTCGTTCGAGGCGGACCTCGCCGACACGGATGAGCAAGCCGAGGGCGTCGAGCAATCTCGAGGACGTGATTCGCGTGTTCAGCCACGTTGTTCGCCGACGTTGATTCTCGCGGAGGAGGCACCACGATGGCGAAGACGAGTGCACTCGAGTGGCTGACCGCCTGGCGCCACGACCTCGCTTTACGAGGAGCGACGGCGTCGTTCGGCGTGGCCACGTTGGACAACCCGGGATGGGCATTGAAGGTGTTTGCGCCCGAGGAGGCCTGGACGGCGATCGATGTGGCTCCCACACAGCTCGACATCGAGGGGGATGCGTGGATGGTGTTCAAGATGAGCGGGCGGCGGTTCGAGACGTTCGGGGGGCCGCGCACGCTCGGGCTACTCGTCGGTCATCTCGCCCGGTTTGCATCGGGAGCAGAGCTCGATCCGCGGGACGAGAAGCTCGATGCCTTGATGGATTGGTATGCTGGCCGATGTGACGGTGATTGGGAGCACGACTTTGGACTCAGGATCAACTCCACCGAAGAGGGATGGGAGATCATCGGGAACGTGGCGAACGTGACAGTGGGTCTTGCAACGTCAGCCGACCACGTAGAGCGGTGGGGCGCCCGCGGTGTGCACGTGACCGTCGCCGGCGATCGCCTTCACGTGCTTGGTTCGACGGGCACCCTCCCGGACCTGGTGGTAGTTGCGACGGAGCTCATGGCACGAGTCGCGTGCTTCGCGGTGCGCCAGACAGCCAGAAGAGCGTGCCGATTGCGCACGATTCGTGCGAGAATTGAGCTGTGCATCGGCTCCGCGCGCTTGATTGGATGCAAAGCTACGGCGTCGGCGAGGGCCGTCCATCGAAGCGGCTCATCTCGATCGAGACAGTGGACAATCCAGGGTGGACCATCGATGCATCCCTGGCGGGCAGCGGGGCACCGGAGCTGGTGCTGCCGATGACAGGGCGTGTGGACGACAGTCCCGACTGGACCGTGATGCTCACTCACGAGGGCATGCTGCAAGCTTCTGGTGGTTCCGCTGCGCTCATCGCCGTCGTCGGTCTGGTTGCGCGCACTCTCGAGGGCGTCGAGCTCGCCGACGAGGATGCTGATCTGGACGAGCTGGCCGCCTGGTTCACGTCCTGCTGCAACGGCGACTGGGAACATGGAAATGGGATGAAGATCTGGATGACGGACGCTGGCGGTTGGTCGCTCGAGGCCGACCTCAACGACACGGACGACGAGGACCGCACGCTCGATCTGGCCGAGCGCCGCACGGCGCCTGATTGGGTGGTTGCCAACATGACGGGCGGGATCTTCCGCGCGGAGTGCGGACCTAGGAACCTGCGCGAGCTCGTTCGTACGTTTGCCGCCTTCGTCAGACAATGAAAAGGCGACTTCTCGACGTTCGTAGCAGTGGCCTTCAGCAACGCGACGCTTTCGTTGCCCGCAACTGGCCGTCGCGTGCGGCAAGAGCTGCAAGTCGTGCCGGCCGCTCCCTGGACTCGCGTGGGCCGGTCTGTTACTGAACGGCGCTGGCCTCGATGAGTCACCACACCACGAACGGATGGCATCTCGTCGTGGCAGGCCTCGCGCTCGCGGCTGCGGCCGTCGCATGCGCTCCGGCGGCCGCCACGCGCGCGCCCGCCGCGAGCGCGCGACACGATCGCGCGCTCGCCAGCCCTGACGACGAGCCCCTCGTGCAGGTGCCCGACTACGAGCTCGGACGCGCGCCCGAGCTCTTCTCCGAGGACGGGACCGTCGCGGCAATACGCACTCCGGAAGGCTGCCGCGTGTGGGAGCTTCCCTCCGGTACCCATCTCGGCATCGCCACGCGCGGCTGCGAACGGCTCGTGCCCGCCGTCCGCGAGCGCGTCGAGGCTCCGCCCGCGCCCTGCTCCGGGTGCGGAGAGGCCGTGGCCTCCGTGCGGGACGCCACCGAAGACCGGCTGGCGATCGCGCGGGTCGCGCCCTCAGGCCTCGAGATCGGGAACCTCCGGACCAAGCGGCTCGAGGCACGGACCACTCTCGAGCAACCACCCGAGAAGGGACGCCTCGCCTGGAACGAGGACGGCGTGCACGGCGTCTACAGGGCGGAGAGCGGCGGCGAGGGAGGCCTCTACCACTGGCAGCCAGGAGCCGCGCCCGTGCTCACGAGCCTCGGTGGCTCCGAGGGGAACTTCAGCGACGCGGTCTTCGATCCTCGTGGGCGTTTCGCGATCATCAAGACGAACAAGATCCAGCGCATGACCGGGGGCGCCGTCGAATGCTTCACGCTGACGACCCCCGTGCAGCCGTGCGGGACGCTCTCGACCAGCCCCGCCGACGAGCCCGGCGGGGCGAGCACGATGGCATCACCTGAGTGGTATGTTGGCGGCGAAGGCGCGCAGTGGTGGACGCGGAACGAGACCCGCTCCTACGAGGGCGCGCTCCTCGGAGGTGCGTACACGGTCGTGCTCACGGATGCGGAAACGCCTGTGGTCGCCGCGGGCGCCTTCGTGGACGTGCCGCGCGTCGACCAAGAGACGGCGCAGTCTTTCCAGCCCGTGCACTGCTTCGAGAGCGCGGGAAAGGCCACCTGCATCACGGAACGCCCCACCACGTGCGCGCTCGAGGGGGTGAGCGCAGGCGGCGGCTTCCTCGTTCACGTGTGTGACGAGACGCTCCGCATCACGGCACGTGATGGGCAGGTCGCATTCACGCGCAAGAACGCAAAGCTCGAACGATGGCTGGGGCACGACACGGCCCTGGTGGTCGACGCGAAGGGCGGCGTCGTGCTCGACCTGGCCCACAATTCCGAGCGGCCGCTCGCCGGAGGAAAGCCGCTCCGCACGCTCGTGTCCGCCAATCGAGCACGCCTCGCGCTCGGGGCGGAGGACGCCTTCCGCGTCTTCGCGCTCCCCGCGCTCGACCTCGTAGCCACGCTGCGTGTTCGCTCGCTCGGCCCGAGTGCTCTGTCCAACGACGGCAAGCTCCTCGCCATCGCCATTGCCGGCGACAATATCGAGATCTACGCCGTCGATACGGGCGCGCGTGTGCTGCGGATCGACGGAAAGGCGAGCCGCCTCGTCTTTCGCGCCGATGCTGCGTTGCTCTTTGTCGACGGCGTGCGGGCGTTCGATGTTCGCTCCGGTGCCGAGCGAAAGGACGTCGGGGCCACCCTGGCGGCAGGCCAGATCGATCCGTTCGGCCGGGTGGTCGCCATCGGGGACCAGACGTTCCGTCGCCTCACCGACGACGTCGTCCTCACGCTCGACGCGGGCGGCAGTGCACAGACGGATACTGGATTCTGGGACGGACATCCGCTTTCCGATCTTCGCTTCCGTCTCGGCGACCCGTTCTCGGCGCGCTGGGTGACGAACAAGGAGCTCGGCGAACGACTGCACCACAAGGGCCTCGTGCGGGCGTTCTTCGCCGGTGAGCCCATCGGCGACCCGCGGCTCGCGCGGCGCATCCGCATCGAGACGCGTCCGGCGGACTAATCGATCGTCGCGACGCCCGTGGTGACGTTCATCCGGTTCGTTTCGTCCTGAATCTGCTGCACGCGGGCATGCCATTCGGGCATGCGGAGGCGGTCGATGGCGAAGTGCACGCGGCGGGCCCCGGGCGGGGCGACCACGTCGAGCTCGCGAACAACCGCTCGTCCGTCGGCGGGCACGCGGGTGTCCAGCACCTCGACCCGGGCCGTGCGTGCGCCTTCCCGGAGATCACCGAATTCGCGGGCGAGCTCGGCCCGCACGACGGGAGCGCCATCGGCCCAGGTGCGCAGCTCGAGGCGACGCATCATGTCTCCGGTCGGGACCGCATGACCGGCGCGCGCGGAGAGCTCGAAGCGCACGCGTATCCCGGCTCCGGTGCGTGACGCCCGGACCGAGACGGAGAGACCGGACTGCACGACCGTGGCATCGACGATGACGCCGTGGTCGCGGCCGCCGCTCGCGTCTTTTCGCATGTGGCAGTCGGCGCAGCTGATCGCGCTGTCCGGGCTCTGCCGGTGCTCGCGCACCGTGGTCTGCATGAACGTTGCGGCACGAGCCACGGGGGCAGGCCCCGGGAACGCAAACTCGTGGCAGCGCGCGCAGACCGTGGTTCCGTCGCTCGGCCCGCCGTGTGGCGCTGCATGGCAGCCCACGCACGAAACGCCCTCCTGGGCGGCCAGCGCGGTGGGCGCGCGGCTCGGGTCGCTCAGTGGCGCATGGCAGCCGCGACAGAACGGCTGCGGCTCGGCGCGATAGGCCGCCTGGAAGACCTCGTTCGACCACGCGCTCGCATGGGCGGAGTGGCGCCAGCTCGCGGCCTCTCGCTCGTGGCACGAGGCGCAGCGCGCCGACCCGGACGCGCCGGTGTCACCCGGCTCGGCGCGCACGTCCGGCGCCGAGCCCGCGATCGCGCCTGCGACGGTCACGACGATGAGGAGGTTGAAGCCGTGCACGACGCGCATCGCGAGAACACTACCTCGGCCGTGCTCGCGAGATCAGCGCAGGTGCACCGTTCAACGGATCGCTCGGCTCGCTGGACTCTTCGACCCGCTTTGATCGTGGACGAGGTTCTAGTATGGTAGACATGGTACCGATGATGTCTGCACGGGTCGAGCTGCACGAGCGCTGGCTGCGGGTTCGCTTCGGCGCGGACCGTCACGCCGATTTCCATCTCCGCTGGCTACGTCACAACTGTGACGTCGATCGGCACCCACTGACACGCGAGCGCACCGTGTGTTCTTCCGAGCTCCCCGACGATCTCCGCGCCGTCGCTGCCTACGTCGACGAGGACGACCTGCTCCTCGTGCGCTGGGCATACGACGACCGCGAGAGCCGCTACCCGCTCCGCTGGCTCGAGGAGCACGCGTATGCGCTCGATCGGGTCGATGATCGCCCATCGAACGACGTCGAGGGCATCACGATCAGACGTCGTGATGAGGGCCTCCTCGCCGTCGCCGAGCGCGCGCTGGGTCTCCTGGAGCGCCATGGTGCAGCCATCGTTCGTCGCGATCCGCGCGTCATCACACCCGCGGAAGAGGAAACCGAGGAGCTGATCGACGCCTTCTCTGCCGCCGGCCTGCGCGTCGTCGGTACGCACTTCGGCCGTATCGAGGATCTGCGTACGGACAACTCCACGAACGAGAACGTCGATCAACTCGGCTACACCGACGCTGCCATCGACCTGCACACCGATCAACCGTTCCTCGAACATCCGCCTCACATGCAGCTGCTGCAAGGAATCCGCCAGGCTGATGCCGGCGGAGAAAGCGCCCTGGTCGACGCGCGCGCTGCAGCCGCGTACCTGCGGAGCATCGACGAAGAGGCCCACGCGCTTCTCACGCGCACGCCCGTCCGCTTTCATCGCAAGCAAAAGGGGTTCGAGAAGGTCCTCGATGCCTCGATCTTGACCGACGAGAGTGCAGGATTCGAGATCCGCTGGTCGTACTTCACCCTCGCGCCCTACCGGTTGCCGTTCGCGCGCATGGAGGCGTGGTACTGCGCCCACGACCGGTTTGCGCGCCTCGTTCGAGACCCGCGCAACCAGCTGCGCTTCTCGTTGGGACCCGGGGACTTCGTGATCTACGACAACCGCCGGATGCTGCACGGGCGCACGGCTTTTCGCGGAGCGAGGTGGGTGCGTGGGGTCTACTTCGATTGCCGCTGACCAGGCCCCATCGCTCCACGTCGACCGTCGCGCGCTGGCGTGCCCGTCACTTCTTGCAGGTCTTGCCGAACAGCATCGGCTCGCCGACCCGGCCGGCGGACTGCGTGTCGAACAGCTTGCCGGGGAGCGCGAGATCCTTCGACAGCTTGAGGCCGAACAGCTTCAGCTCGCCGCCGTAGAAGATGGCGCCGTTCATCCCGACCTCCGCGCACGTCCCCTTGATGATCGGGACGCCGGCGCTGCCGTCGTAGTCGACGGATACGTTGTACACGAGCTCCGTCGACAACTTCACGTACGCCGAGGCGACGACGGCGTGCTGTAGCTTGGCGACCACGCCGAGACCGACCGACTTCCATCCTTCGTTGAGCGCCTTCCTCGTCGCCGGCGTCGCGTAGTCCTGCAGGAGCGGAAGGCCGATACCGAACGAGAGCTTCGGAAAGGAGACGACGGTGCCGAGCCCGACGTCGACCGTGGCCGTGTGCTCGCCGCCGACCCAGGAGGTCTTCAGGTCCTTCAGCTCCGACGCGAACTTCGAGCCGCTGCCCGCGGTGAGCTCGAAGGACGCGTCCCCGCGGACTCCGAGCTTCGCAGTGCCGAGGATGGCGGTCGTCGACTTGCCAGTTGCCTCGAAGTCGACGGAAGCCCCGACCGAGATGAAGAGCGGCAGACCCGCGTAGTTGAACGGGATGACGAGCAGCGGCGGGAAATCGAACGATTTCTTGCTCGACAGTCGCGCCATTCCCATCTTCACGGTCGCCTCCGCGGTGGCGTCGGTGACGGCGACCTTCGCGGATACGAACTTGCCGCCCTGCACGACGATGTCTCCCTGGGTACGGAAGCGCGCCGCCCAGCCGACCGCCGCGAACGCGCCGGAGCTCTCGCCCTCGACCTGCTTTCCGCCAATCGCGAAGTCGTACGTATCCCCGCTGCCGGGCGACGGCTTCACGCCGAACGACACGTCGAAGCCGTCGAGGTTGCCCTTGTAGTCCCGGGCCCCGAGGAAGCCATGGCTCTTCGTGCTCACGCCGTCGGCCTGCGAGGGCGAGTCGGGCTCGTAGTCGACGACCTGCGACGAGGGGGCCGTCGCGACGTCCCAGTGGATGTCGACCTCGTCGGCGGCTTCGTCGAGGGCGACGGGCTCGGTGGCGACGCGCAGCGACCCGCCCTCCGGCGTGACGGAGAGGACGCGGAAGATGCCGACGCCCGACCATACGACGACGTCGCCGGCGACGAGCGCGGTGATCTCCGCGGCGCTGCCGTCGAACACGTACGTGCCGTCGGCGGAGAACGGACTGTCGAGAACGGCGCGGAGGCGCGCCTCCTCGATGACCTTCGTGGAGGGCTTCCAGGTGACGTTCGCGGTCACCTGGTCGGGCCGGGCGAGGGCCGCGCGGACGTCCTCGGGGAGGTCGACGGGAGGACGCTCGGGATCGGCCGACCCGTCGCCCGAGTGCTCGTTGTCGACCGGCCCGCCGCCGGACGTGCCGTCGCTGCTCGAGGAGCATGCGGCAGCGGAAAGGAGAAGGAGGAGCGCGAATGCCGACGAGCGCGTCCTCGGCACGCCTGCAAAGATCCCGGTCACGGGCACGTGAACACCGCCGTGCCGCGCGGGGCCGGATCGCCGGTGAAGGAGAACTGGGCAGTTCCGCCGGTGGGCGCGGTGCCGCTGCCGGTGAGCGTCATCGTGCTCTGATCGGACTGACCGACGTAGTACTTGCTGCCGTAGAAGGCGTTGTAGCCCGAGCCGAAACCGAGCTCGAAGGTGCCGGGCGCGTTCGTCGCGTGCTCGCGAACGAGCTTGAACCCGTTCGGCTCGCAGGCTTCGACATACGAGGGCGGACTGTAGATCTCGAAGAGGTCCGCGCTGTACGAATCACACTTGATGCCCGTCACGGTGTACACGGCGCCGAGCTCCGCGGTGACGTACGCGCTGCCCGGCGGCGGTGCGCTGGGGATCGCAGCGCCGGGCGTCGGCGCGGTATCGTCGGTCGGGTCGCACGTGAACGTCGCGTCGACGTAGAGGTCGAACGGATTGCCGCCTTCGCTCCCGACCGTGTAATGGCCCGATTTGCCGCCGTCGGTGAGCGTGAGAGAGCCCCCGTTGTCGCCGCCCGTCTCGCCCACCGAGGAGCGGAAACGGAGATCCAGCGTGTACGTGTCGTCGCCCGTGTAGTTCGGCGCGACGACGGAGAGGAACTTCGCAGTCGCGAGGACGGGGTTCACGCGATCTTGCGGGGCGTTGCTCGCGAAGGTGGCGGCATAGCCGACGACGGTCCCCGTCGCGTCGCGGAGCGTCGTGCAGCGCGCCTCGGGATGGGTGACCGTGACGATGGCGCCGTTCTGGCGCGTCTTGTAGGTCACCGAGCCGGTACGGGTGTGGACCGCCGAGCAGTCGGTTCCCGGCAAGCCGCCCTCTCCGCCGCCGCCACCACCTCCGCCTCCGCCTCCGCCTCCGCCACCTTCGCCCCCGCCGTCGCCGGTGTCCGGCGTGCCGGAGCTGGAAGAGGAGCTACACGCGAACGAAAGACCGATCGAGCCGACGACGCCTACCGTGAGCAGCAGCTTCTTGATCAACAAGGGAACCTCCCAAATCAAAGGATGGCGGCGCGGGGTGTCTGCGCGAGCGCGCGGCTCGAGACCGGCCGCTGGCCTCGACGGAAGTACGGCCCCCCACGACGTTCAGTCGACTCGAATGTACGAGCGGTGCGCGCGCCGAACAAGCGGTGTTGCGGCCCCGGGCTGTCACCCAAACGACGACCGAACAGCAGGCAACGCCGCAGGTCACCTGGCCCGGCTCGACCCGAAGAGAAGCCGGTATTCCCTTGGAAGGACGCCGAGCTCCCGGCGGAATGCCCGGTTCATCATCGCCGCCGTCCCGAACCCGCACCGCTGCGCAAGGGGCTCGGTCGACCACGCCGCCGTCGAGAGGAGGAGCCGCGCCTGCTCCACGCGCAGCTTCTCGATCAGCTTCGCCGGGGTCGTCTCGAGCTCCGCGGCGCAGCGCCGGTGAAAGGTCCGCGGGGACATGCCGGCGCGCCGCGCCAGCGTCTCGGGGGTGACCTGCCGGAGGTGGTCGCGCGCCCACGCGATGGCCGGTGCGAGAGGGTCGGACGCGGCCTGCGCGACGAGCGCATCGCTGAACTGGGACTGGAACCCGGGCCTTCGCACGTAGAGCACGAGCCGCGCCGCGACCGAGTCGGCGAGCGCGCGGCCGTGGTCCTCCTCGACCATGGCGAGCGCCATGTCGATGCCCGTGGTGACGCCAGCCGAGGTCCACACGCGGCCTTCCTGGACGAAGATGGCGTCGCGGTCCACGGTGACCGCGGGAAAGTACGCGGCGAGGCGCGCGCACGCCGACCAGTGCGTCGCGGCCCGCAGACCGTCGAGCAGGCCCGCCGCGGCAAGGACGAAGGCGCCGGAGCACACCGACCCGACGCGCCTCGCGGTGCGGCCGGCGCGGCCCAGGAACGCGCGCACCGCCTCGTCGGCGACGGCCGCGCGAATCGCGGCTTCGCCGCCGCCGGCGACGAGCACGGTGTCGGTGCGCCGGAGCTTCACCCCGCGCAGCGGCTGCGTGCCGATCGCGCAGCCCGCGGTGGTCGACACCGGACGACCGGCCGACGAGGCGACGACCACCTCGTACGCGCCGGGCAGGGGGTCGGTCGTCGCGGCCGCGAACACGTCGGCGGGGCCGATCAGGTCGAGCGTCTGCACGCCGTCGAACGCGACGAGCACGATGCGGTCCATGTGGCGAGAATTAGCGGATCCATGTCATGGCTGCCATCGGTGCATGGGCGCATGCTCACGCTCATGACGACCCACGTAGGCATGCTGCTCTTCCCGAACCTCACGCAGCTCGATCTCACCGGCCCGTTCGAGATGTTCAACCGCCTGCCCGACGTGGCGGTGCATCTCGCGTGGAAGACCATGGACGTGGTGCGGTCCGATACGAATCTCGGGTTGATGCCGACCACGACGCTCGAGGCGTGTCCGCCCCTCGACGTCCTCTTCGTGCCGGGCGGCGCGGGACAGATGGACGTCATGGGGGACGAGGGCGTCCTCCGTTTCGTCCGCGAGCGCGGCGAGAAGGCTCGCTGGGTGACCTCGGTGTGCACCGGCGCGCTCATCCTCGGCGCCGCCGGCCTGCTTCGTGACCACGACGCGACGACCCACTGGGCGTTCCGTGAGCTCCTGCCGATGTTCGGGGCGCGGCTCGCTCCAGGCCGCGTCGTGGTCGACCGGAACCGGATGACCGCGGGCGGCGTCACCGCGGGCATCGACTTCGGGCTGCGGATCATCGCCGAGATCGCCGGTGAGCGCCGCGCGAAGGAGGCGCAGCTCGAGCTCGAGTACGACCCGTCACCGCCGTATCGCTGCGGTCACCCCGACGTCGCCGACCAGGACGTGGTCGACGCGGTCCGCGCGCGCTTCGAGGCGCGATTCGCGACGCGCGCGGCGCAGCTCTCGGCGTGGGCCTCGACGGGCGACGCTACGTGACTTCGATATAGTCGACTCCGGATACATTGGATTCGCGCATCCGTCGTGCGAGGACGTCGGAGACGATCAAGGTGTCGTCACCTTCCGTGTAGAAGAGGTGAGCGGACGCTGGGATCCGGCTCGTATCAAGCTTGATCCCTGCGAGCTCCTCGTAGCGGTTCACGCGCTTGACGCTCGACGCAGGCCAGCGGCGGGCAATCACGGTGCGCTGCTCGTCGATACAGTCGATGGCCCGGCGAACCTTGATGACTTCCAGCGACGCGTCCGGGACGGGTGAGCTCACCGGAAAGCGTTGAATCGCCTCGGCGTCGACGTCGGATACGAGCGCCGCCAATGTCGCCTCGAACACGAGGTAGGTCGTGCCTGCCCAGTTGAGTTGCGCTCGCCAGCTCTCCGGCACCGGCCAGTACTTCGGGCCCATGTCTGGCGTCGGATGCCGGAGTGGCAGGGTCGAGCTCCGGAAGAGCCGACGTAGCTTTTCGTCGTCGGCCGCGGGGTCGGCAGCCAGGCTCGCGAAGAACGGGCCGGGGGTCTCGTTCCCCCAGCATTCGATCTCGTCGAGCGAGCGGAGCTCACCCGGCCCACGCAGAACGTGGCTGCCGATGTGGCACGCGTCCGGCGTGAGCGGATCGTCGAACATCCACATGTCAACGTTCGCGTGCTGGAGGCGATGGAACCTTCGGCCCGGGTTCACGGAGCGGAGCTCAGGAGGCGAAGGCGGTGACGACCAGGGCGCGCATCGGATTGTCGAAGGGCCCGCTTCCGAACCGCGCGGCCAGGGCTTCGGTTGCCTTGCTCGTCACCTCGTCCAGGCGGTGCGCGGCGCGCGCCTCGATCTCGTTGCGGAGCGGGGTGCCCTTGCACATTCCCTCCGCCAGGGCGGCCGGCGAGGGCGCCCGCGTGCACTTCTCGACGACCTCGATCTCGACACGCGCGAACCCCGCGCTCTCGAGGTCCCGGCGGATCGTCTCCTCGTCGTGGTAGCCGAACGGCACGCGCTCGAAGAAGCGGGGAGGGTCGTCGGGGAAGAGGCTCGCGACGGCGCGGCACGCGACGAGCGTGACCTCGTTCTTCTCGAGCTCGGCCCACACGTTGAACACGAAGCGCCCCGTCGGCGAGAGCACGCGCCGCGCTTCGCGGAAGCCAGCGACCTTGTCGGGGAGGAACATGATCCCGAACTGACAGAGCACGGCGTCGAACTCGCCGTCGGCGAACGGCAGCTTCTGCGCGTCCGCGGTCTGAAAGGTCACGGGCCGCGTCGTCGATCGCGCGGCGACGGACAGCATTCCTTCGTTGAGATCGGTGGAGGCGATGCGCACGTGCGGCGGAAGGCTCCTCGCGAGCGCGCGCGTCAGGACGCCGGTGCCGGCGGCGGTCTCGAGCACCGCGCCAACGGACACGTCACGGAGCCGCTCGGCGATGTCCTCCGCGTAGGGCTCGAAGAAGAGCGGAACGAGGAGCTCGTCGTAGAGCGCAGGAATGGATCCCGCGAAGGTCGTGTCGGTGGCGGTCATGACGTCCTCCAGCAGCAGGTGCGTCATCATCGGCAGAACAGTCCGGCACGGCAAGGCCCCGCGCAGGTCGATGGAAGTTCCCGCCCGCCCGCTCGGCGGCCTCGGATAGCCTCCGGCGATGATCGACTTCTCCTACCCAGTCCGCAGCACGGCGCTCCTCCTCGTGCTCGCAAGCGCATCGTTCGCGACCGCAGCGTGCGGAAAGAGCTCCACGCCGTCGCCGGCGCAGGGCAGCAGCGCCGCCGTGCCCGGAAGGCCGCTCGCGGTGGCTGCGTTCAAGGTCGTGTGGGAGCGTCCGGGACACGCAGCGATGACCGATGCGGTCGCGGCGGACGGCACGATCACGACGGACGGCAAGCCGTCCGCGAAGGTCGAGGGTACGGCGCTGAAGGTCCACGACAAGCCGGAGCTCGAGGTCGCTGCGGACGGCACCGTGACCGGCGCGCACGGCGCGGGGATGGGGAAGTTCGCGATCGACGACGCGCTGGTCCTCACGCACCGGACGAAGACGCTGCGCGTGCTGGACGACGGCAAGGTCGTGACCGAGGACGCCGACGGCTCGAACCGGGCGCCCTTTCCCGCGCACATCGAAGGCTTCACGCCCGCGATCCGCAGGACGGCGCTCCTCGACGTCCTCTTCTTCTCCAGCCTCGCGCCCGATCTTCGCGATCAGCTCGGCGCCGCGAAGTGACGCGCTGATCCTGCCGCTCCTCAGGTCGACGCGTCGGTGCTCCCCTCGCGCGCGCCCTTCTTCCGGCTGCCCGCGTCGCCCTTCGGCTTCTTCGCCTTGAGCACCACCGTCTCGACGTCGAGGTGGTCGTCGCCGGAGCTCGCGAGGTAGTCCTCGTAGCTGCCGGGGCGGTCGCGGAAGCCGTCTTCCGTCACCTCGACGACGCGCGTCGCGAGCGCCGAGACGAACGCGCGATCGTGGCTCACGAACACCAGCGTGCCCTCGTAGGCCTTGAGGCCCTCGGTGAGCGCCTCGATCGACTCCATGTCGAGGTGGTTGGTGGGCTCGTCGAGCACGAGCACGTTGGCCTTCTCGGACATGATCTTCGCGAACACGACGCGCGCCGCCTCGCCGCCCGAGAGATTGCCGATCTTCTTGTTCACGTCGCCGCCCGAGAAGAGCACCTTGCCGAGGCGGCCGCGCACGATGAACTCGGCCTCGCTCGGACACGCTCGCTGCATGATCGCGAGCGGCGTCGCCTTCGGGTCGGTCAGGAGGTCGGCGTGGTCCTGCGCGAAGTACGCGTGCCGCGCCTCGTATCCCCACTTCGAGCTGCCGGTGTCGGGCGCGAGGTGCTTCACGACGATCTTGAGGAGCGTCGACTTGCCGAGGCCGTTCGCCCCGAGGATGGCGACCTTCTCGCCGCGGCGGATGGTGAGCGACACGCCTTTCAGCACGTGTTTCTCGCCGTAGCTCTTCGTGACGCCGGAGATCTCGAGGACGTCCTTGCCGCTCGGACGCTCGGTCAGGAACTGGAAGTGCGGGGCGGCACGGCTGCTCTCGGCGAGCTCCTCGACCTCGATCTTCTCGATCTGCTTGAGGCGGCTCTGCGCCTGCTTGGCCTTCGACGCCTTCGCCCCGAAGCGATCGATGAACGCGCGCTTCTCGGCGATGATCTTCTGCTGCCGCGCGATCTCGGCTTCCTTGCGCTCGCGCGTCGCCTTCTTCTCGATGGCGAAGGCCGCGTAGCTGCCGGTGTAGAGCTCGACGGTGCCGTAGTCGACGTCGAGGACGTGCGTCGCGATCGCCTCGAGGAAGCGCTGATCGTGGCTGATGACGACCGCGCAGCCCTCGTAGTCGAGGAGGAAGGTCTCGAGCCACCGGATGGAGAGGATGTCGAGGTGGTTGGTGGGCTCGTCGAGCAGGAGGATGTCCGGCCCGGCCACGAGCACCTGGGCGAGGAGCACGCGCAGCTTGAACCCGCCGGAGAGGGTCGCGAGCGGCTGCTTCTGGACGGCGAGCGGGATGCCGAGGCCCTCGAGGACCTTCGAGGCGCGCGCCTCGAGCGTGTAGCCGTCGTGCGTGCGGATCGTGTCCTCGAGGTCGGCGAGGTGGCTCGCGTCCGCGCCCTCCTCGACGATGCGCTTCTGCTCGCACAGCGCCTTCCAGACGATCGTGTCGCCCATCATCGCGAGATCCATGATCACCGCGTCGTCGTCGAGAAAGCGGTCCTGGCGGAGCACGCCGAGCCGCGCATCCTTCGGGATGGAGATGCTGCCGCCCGTCGCCGCCTCGTCACCGGCGAGGATCTTGAGGAGCGTCGACTTGCCGGAGCCGTTCGCTCCGACGAGGCCGTAGCGACACCAGGAGTTCAGCTGGAGAGAGACGTTCTCGAACAGCGTGCGCCCGCCGTACGACTTCTCGAGGCGCGAGAGTCCAATCATTGCGCCTCCCCTTAGCTCATTGCGTCAAACGCACCAGGTGAAAGTCGTCGTCCAGGCGCGGCGGCCGTCACTTTCGTGCGCGGTAGCTCATCTTCGGGATGGCGCGTCGAGGGTGTGGGACGTAGGTAGTGCGCCGTGAAAAGCCGCCAGCTCGTGCTCGTCGCCTCGCTGCTCGCGCTTGCTGGGTGCAGCAGCTCGGGGGCCGCGACGGCGCGGGCTCCGGACGGCGGCCCGAGCGACGCGGCACCCGCCTGCGTGCCCATCTCCGCCGCGAGCGAGAAGGTGGTCGTTCAGAACGATCTCGGCGGCCTCGAGGGCACGCTCGACGTGCCCGAGGGCTGCGGACCGATGCCGGTCGTCCTGATCCTCTCCGGGTCCGGGTCGACGGACCGCGACGGCAACGCGCCGGGTGCCGCGGGGAAGCCGGCCATCTACCGCGTGCTCGCGCAGGCCATCAACGACGCGGGCTACGCGACCCTGCGGTACGACGATCCCGGTATCGGCAAGAGCGCCAACGCGATCCCCGCCAAGGTCGAGGACTTCCGCTACGAGATGGAAGTGCACGCGGCGGCGCTCTTCGTCGCGAAGCTCCGGACCGACGCGCGTTTCGGCGCGGTCGTCGCGGCCGGACACAGCCAGGGATCGCTCACCGGCATCCTCGCTGCCGCGGAGCAGCCGATCGACGGCTTCGTCTCCCTCGCGGGAGCGGGGCGCCCCATCGGGACGCTCCTTCGCGAACAGGTGGCACCGCAGCTGACGGCGGAGCAGCTCGCGCAGCTGGACGCCGCGCTCGCGGCCATGGCGAACGGCGAGGTCCCGGGGCCGCTGGCGCCGCCTCTCGACTCGGTCCTCCCGGCGTACGTGCAGCCGTACATGATCTCCTGGATGAAGTACGACCCTCGCGCGGAGATCGCGAAGCTGAAGGGCCCAGTGCTCCTCCTCCAGGGCAAGATGGACGTTCAGGTCCAGGTCCTCGACGCCGAGCTCCTCGCCCAGGGGCGGCCTGACGCGACGACGGTTCTCGTCGACGACATGGGACACATGCTGCGGAAGGTCACCCAGAAGAGCGCCGCGGCCCAGGCGGCGACCTACCGCGAGCCGCTACCCATGCACCCGGCAATGGTCGCGGCGCTCGCCGACTTCCTCGGCACGCTCCCGAAGCAGCACTGACGGCCGGCAATCCTTGAGTTTCCCGGGAAGTCGCCGTAAGAGGGCCTCCACTTTCCCCCGGAGATTTCCCATGGCTGTCGAACGTACGCTCTGCATCATCAAGCCTGACGCGGTCGAGAAGAAGCGCGCAGGAGCCATCCTGCAGATGCTCGAGGAGGCAGGCTTCACGATCGTCGCGTGCCAGCGCATGTCGCTCGCGAAGCCCATCGCGGAGGGCTTCTACGCCGTCCACAAGGCGCGCCCGTTCTTCGGCGAGCTCGTCGAGTTCATGACCCGTTCGCCCGTGTTCGTCGTCGTCCTCGAGCGCGAGAACGCGGTTGCCGAGTACCGCAAGGTCATGGGCGCGACCGATCCCGCCAAGGCCGACGCGGGCACCATCCGCAAGGCGCACGGCGGCTCGGTCGGCGAGAACGCGGTCCACGGCTCGGACTCGCTCGAGAACGCGAAGATCGAGATCGCGTACTTCTTCCCGGCGAGCCAGGTCGCGCCCGTCGCGGGCTGATCCGTGAGCACGGAGCAGGATCGCCCGCTCGTCGAAGCGGCCTTCGCAGATCGCGCCCTCCTGAAGGACGCCGCCCACGTCGCGGCCGTCGAGCGAACGCTCGCGCGGCTCGACTGCGGTGAGCTGCGGGTCGCGAACCCTCCCGAGAACGCTCCGGAGGACGTGCTCACCGAGTGGACGGTGAACGCGTGGACGAAGCAGGCGATCCTCCTCTATTTCGCCATTCGCGGGATGGAGACGACGGTCGTTGGGCCGTTCGAGTTCCACGACAAGATCCCGCTCAAGCGCAACTACGCCGCCCAGAACGTGCGCGTCGTGCCTCCCGGGGTGGTGCGGTACTCGGCATTCTGCGAGCCCGGCGTCATCGTCATGCCCGGGTACGTGAACGTCGGCGCGCGCGTCGGAAGCGGCACCATGGTCGACACCTGGGCGACCGTCGGCTCCTGCGCGCAGATCGGACGCGACGTGCACCTCGCGGGCGGCGTCGGCATCGGCGGCGTCCTCGAGCCGCCCGGCGCCCGGCCCGTGATCATCGAGGACGGGGCGTTCATCGGCTCGCGCGTCGTCATCGTGGAGGGCGTGCACGTGGGGCGCGAGGCGGTCATCGGGACCGGCGTCGTCCTCACCGCGACCACCGCCATCCTCGATGTGACCGGGTCCGAGATCGTCGAGCATCGCGGCAAGATCCCGCCGCGCTCGGTCGTCATCCCCGGCGTCCGCCCGAAGAAGTTCCCGGCCGGCGAGCTCGGCGTGCCGTGCGCGCTCATCATCGGCAAGCGCTCGGCGAGCACCGATCGCAAGGTGAGCCTCAACGACGCGCTCCGCGACTTTGCGGTCCCGGTCTGACCGCCCATCGATCGCATGCAGACGCAGCAGACCCTCTCGGGCCGTTCTCCCGCCGCGGTGGTCCTCGAGGAGACGCTCCTCTGGCTCTGCTCCGTGCCGTCGCCGATCGGCGAGGAGAGAGCGCTCTGCGACGCGGTCGCCGGACGCCTCGGCCGCTTGCCGCTCGCCGGACCGATCCGGCGCTACGGCGAGTCGATCGTGGTGCCCGTGACTCGCCGGAAGGACGGCCGCCCGCACGTCGTGCTCGCCGGTCACCTCGACACGGTGCGGACCGAGAACGGCCCCGCGCGCATCGAGAACGGCCGGTGCTTCGGCGCCGGCGCCGCCGACATGAAGAGCGGCCTGGCGGTGATGATCGTCCTCGCCGAGACGCTCGGCGACCTCGCCGCGTGCGATCTCAGCCTCGTCTTCTACGCCCGTGAAGAAGGACCGTTCCTCGAGAACGAGCTCGGTCCGGTCCTCGCGCAGGACGCCGACCTCCTCACCGCGGACGTCGCGGTGTGCCTCGAGCCCTCCGACAACCGGCTGCACCTCGGCTGCTGCGGCGCCATCCATGCGACCGTCACGTTCCAGGGCAAGACCGCCCACAGCGCGCGGCCGTGGGAAGGCGAGAACGCGATCACGAAGGCCGCGGGCCTGCTCGACCGCCTCGCGGTCCTCGCGCCGATCGAGCACCACATCGACGGGCTTCTCTTCCGCACCACGACGACGGTGACGCTCGCGAACGGCGGCCGCAGCCGGAACGTCGTCCCCGACGTGTTCGCGCTGAACCTCAATCACCGGTTCGCGCCGAGCACCTCGCTCGAGCAGGCGCAGCAGGACCTCCTCGCCCTGGTCGGGGACTCGGCCCGCGTGGAGTTCACGGACCTCTCCCCGGCCGCGCTGCCGAGCGCCAGCCATCCGCTCGTCCAGCAGCTCGCCGCGGCCGGGGTGCGGGGCATCGAGCCGAAGCAGGCCTGGACCGACGTCGCCAGGTTCGCGCAGCTCGGCATCGCGGCGGTGAACTTCGGGCCCGGCGAGAACGCCCAGGCGCACCAGAAGAACGAATCCACGGACCTCGCGCTCGTCTTCCAGGGTTACCGGATCCTGTACACGTGGCTGACGACGTTGAAGGCGGGCTGATCGCGCAAAACTGCACAACGGCAGAGCCACCCTGGTAGCCTCGCCGCACTCATGACCCGTGCAAATCGCAGCGGTACTTCGTTCGCCTCCCTGATCTCCGCGCTCGCCGTGACCTCGCTCGTCGCGGTCACCGCCAGCGGCTGCGGGCTCCTCAAGAAGAACGGCGATGCGGACGCGAGCGCCGACGACGCGGCGGTCGCGGTCGTCGACGCCGAGGCCGCCGACGCCGCGCCCGCGCCGACGGTGGCGCCGATCGCGGTGAACGTGAACGACGTGGCGCGCTTCCCCGACGAGACGGCGCTCGCCAACGTTGCCGCGACGCTCCAGCGCCCCACGAACATCCGCGAGATCCCCTCGGTCGGGAAGGTGGTCGCAGCGCTTCCCAAGGGCGCCGCCGTCACCGAGGTCGCGCAGCGCGGCACCGCCATCCTCGTCGTCTTCGACGACCCGAAGGACGCGCAGAAGCGCATGGGCTGGGTCGGCGCCGACGCCTTCACCACCGCTCCCGCCGTCGATGCCGGCGCGAAGCCCCTCACGTGCACGATCCCGGACGTGCCGCTCCTCAGCGACGTCGCCTTCTGCGGACGCACCTGCGCCGCCGACACCGCGTGCCCGGCGGGCCAGGCCTGCAAGGGCGAGGCGAAGATGTTCCAGAACGGCAAGGCCGGAGACACCGTCAAGGTGTGCACCGTCTTCTCGGCTCCGGCGTCGCCGACCGGAACGGGGCTCAACAAGACCCTTCCGACCGCGACCCCGACCCTGACCGCCGCGCCGACGGTGGCCCCGGCCGGCATCAAGCCCGACGTCGTCGCGGCGGCCGGCGGCAAGTGTGACGTCGGCTACACGCTCGTCCCCAAGGACCTGCAGTGCCACAAGAACTGCGTCCCGGTCGTGAGCACGTGCACGGCGGGCGACAAGTGCCAGGCCTGCGCCGGCAAGAACCTCTGCGGCGCCCCCAACTTCTGCAAGTGAGATTCGCGATGAACATCAAGCCGCTTCTTGCCATCGGTCTCGTCGTCTCCGTCACCACCGGCTGCAGCTTCCTGAAGAAGAAGAAGCCCGCCGAAGAGGACCCCTCGGTGCAGGACGCGCCGACCGTGACCGTCAACGGCACGGGAGCCAAGAACGAGAAGGACGTGCTCCGTTACGCGAACGAGACCGCGGTGAGCGACGTGCCCGCCACGATCGCGCACGACGGCGTGAAGGCGAAGACCTTCCCCCAGTCCGGCGCCGACGTGGCGACGCTCTCCAAGGGCACGACCGTCGTGCAGAAGGCGAAGTTCTTCAGCACCGGCGTCCTCGTCCTCTTCGACGATCCGACCACCAAGGACGGGACGAAGCTGCTCGGCTGGATCGAGCCTGCGCAGCTCGGCACGGGCACGGCCGCCGCGACCGCGAACACGACGACGCCCACCGCGGGCATCCCGGTGAAGCCCCTCGTGGACGCCGGGAAGCCGGCCGACGGCGGCTCTCTGGACGCGGGCCCGGTCGACGCGGGCACGGTCGACGCCGGCAAGGCCGCTGCTCCGGTGCTCTTCGCGAATCCCGTGAACAACAAGTGCACCGCCCCGTTCACGCTGTTCGACAAGCCCGTGAAGCTTTGCCGGATCGCCTGCACGACGAACAAGGACTGCCCCGCGCCGTCCGCGTGCAGCGACGTCACGGGCGCGAAGAAGTCCTGCAAGTGATCGGCTGACATCGACGCACACGCGCCGTCGATCGCGTCAGTGACGAGGCCGGCGCGCGAGGGTGCGTCGGTCGCCGCGCTTCTGTTACCGTCGTCGGCCATGACGACGTCGACATACGCGCGCGCCACGTTGCTCGCGGGCTTCGCGCTTCTCTCGGTCACGTTCGCGGGCTGTTCGGGAGGCGGCGAGGGCGCGGGCGCAGGGACGGTGGCCCCCGGCGGCACGCAGAAGCACGAGCTGCTCAACAACCCGGCCCCCGCGTTCACGCTCGACAGCGCGAACGGGAAGGGGAAGATCGATCTCGCCCAGTGGAAGGGCAAGGTCGTCCTCGTCGACTTCTGGGCAACGTGGTGCGAGCCCTGCAAGAAGTCGTTCCCGAAGCTCGAGGAGCTGCGTGTGAAGTACGAGGCGCAGGGCTTCCAGGTCCTCGCCGTCAGCGAGGATGACGAGGGCGGTGGCATCCCGTCGTTCGGCACCACACACGGATCCAAGTTCCCGCTCGTGTGGGACAAGGACAAGAGCGTCGCCGCCAAGTGGAAGCCGCCGACGATGCCGTCCTCCTTCGTGGTGGACAAGAAGGGGGTCGTCCGCTTCGTCCATCTGGGCTATCACGAAGGGGAAGAGAAGGAGATCGAGACGGAGCTGAAGAGCCTGCTCTGAAGAGCTTCTGGCCGACGTCTCTCGCTTCTCTCGTCACATCGTTCGTTCGCTCGGAGACTCGCCCGCATTGTCTTCTCTCGCGTCGCGTTCGATCCGCCGCATCGTAGGCGGAGCCCTGCTCGTGCTCGCGTCGGTGGCGACGTCGGGCCACGGCGCGGCGCGAGACCGTGAGCTGACCGAGTCGCCGGACTTCCGCGTGCGGGTGCAGGCGGCCCTCCGGCTGGGCCGGGCGAGCGATGCCGCTACGCGCGCCGCGGCGCGTCCGGATCTCGAGGCCGGCCTTCGCGACACGCATCCGGCGGTGCGCGTCGCGTGCGCGGTGGCGCTGGGCGGCCTCGGTGAAGGCGCGGCGGTCCCCGCGCTGCAGCAGGCGATGAAGACGGAGTCCTTCGCGAGCGTGAAGAGCGCCATGAAGGACAGCATCGAGAAGCTCACGAAGGGCGGTCCGTCGGGCGCGGGCGCGGCGGGCGACGGCGCCTCGAACGTCGAGCGCGCGAAGTACGTCGTCCAGCTCGGCGCGATGCGCGACGGTACGGGTCAGCGGGGCGACGTCGGCGTCATCATGCGCGGGGCGGCGCGCGCGCGGGCCGGCACGATCAAGGGCGCGATGGTGCTCGACGCGGCGGACAGCAGCGTCCTCAAGCGCGCGGGCGAGCGCAAGATCCCGGTCCTCCTCGTCGACGCGAACCTGACGCGGCTCTCGCAGTCGACCGCGAAGGACGGCGGCGTCGTCGTGTCGGCGCAGGTCGACCTCTCGATCCGGCGCATCCCGCAGCAGACGTTGCGGGGAATGGTGAGCGGGAATGCGTCGGCGAGCGACGTGACGACGCGCGGCATCACCGAGCTGCAGAACCGCGCCGTCAACGGGGCTGTCGAAAGCGCCATGGCGAGCGTAGGATCCGAGATCGCTGCACTTGCACGTTGAGGGAGGACACGCGCGATGATCATCGTCTACGGCACCCGCTTCTACGGGAAGGTCAAGGCCGCCGGAACCTCGTACCTGGGAACGAAGTTCTTCCACATCTGGTACGTGCCGCTCATCCCGATCGAGACGCACCTCATCCTGCAAGAGAACGGCAACGGCGGGTTCCGCGGGATCAAGAGCCCGTTCAACGTCAAGTCGATGCTTGCCGCCTATCTCCGCGTGTGGGGACCCATCGCGGTGGTCGCGGCGATCGCGATCGGCTTCGGCGCGATCTCGGATTTTTCGGACGACCCGACCGCGATGGCGATCGTTGGCGTGTTCACCGGCGTCGTCACGCTCGCCCTCTTCGCGGGCACGGTCCTGTCGTACGCGGTGCTCGGCCAGCTCTCGCGCGCCGAGAAGCAGAAGCGTGCGGTCTATGCGCTGCACCTCGGGTACGCGGTCGACCCCGAGGACATGGGCGACGCGCGCCACGCCTTCCGTGACGGTCTCATGAGCACCATCGTCGAGCGGGCGCGCGGCATGGCCTCGATGGGCTACCGCATGAACGCCGACCCGGCCCAGGCGTGGCCGCACCTCGCGCTCGACCCGACCCACAACGACGACGCGCTCATCACGGCCGCGTTCACGCTCTCGCGCCTCGAGGCGGCGAGCGCGCAGGGTCAGCAGAAGCTCCAGATGGAGCAGATCCACGACCAGATCTGGCAGCGCATCGAACGGTCGAACGCTCCGTACCTCCAAATCGCCGCCTGAGCCGAGCTCCCGGGGTGCTAAATATGCACCCGTCATGAGCTCGAAGACTGCGTCCCAGGTCCGTTCGTCCTTCCTCTCGTTCTTCGCCGGCAAGGGTCACGAGGTCTGCGCCTCGGCGCCCCTGATCCCGCAGAACGACCCGACGCTCATGTTCACGAACGCCGGGATGGTCCCCTTCAAGGACGTCTTCACCGGCAAGGATCGCCGCCCGTTCACGCGGGCGACGTCGAGCCAGAAGGTCATCCGGATCTCGGGCAAGCACAACGACCTCGAGAACGTGGGCGTCACCGCGCGCCACCACACGTTCTTCGAGATGCTCGGGAACTTCAGCTTCGGCGACTACTTCAAGGACGACGCCATCCCGTTCGCGTGGGAGCTCCTCACGAAGGAGTG
>JAQBQL010000173.1 GCA_028287035.1 Labilithrix sp.
GCTGGTCGCCTGCTCGCTGCTGCCGCGGCAGGCGCCGAGGAGCGAGGCCGCGAGGCCGAGGCAGGAGACCAGGAGCGAGCAGGAGGAGGAGCGCGTCACGGCTGCCGCTATCGCAATGCCTTCTCCATGCCGCAAGTGCCTTGTGCGCGTGGCATAGTCGTCCTGCTTGGGCTCCCGCGCTTCCCGCGTCGCTTCTCCGCGTCGTGCCTCGACGGCATCGCGCGCATGGCTCCCGGGCCTCGCGTGCGCGGCGATCGCCGCCGCCGCGCTCCTCGCGGGCGCCCCGGGCTGCGAGGCGGACGACGCGGCGAGCGCGCCCGGCGACGCGGGGCTGTTCGACTCCTACCCGCCCGACGTGGCCCTGGCCGATGCCGCCATCCCGCCGGGGGCACGCGCGGCGCGGCTCACGCTCGTCAACGCCGCACACGACCTCGGCCCCGCGGCGCGCGTCGGCGCGGCCGATGGCAGCGGGAACGCTCCCTTGCGCCTCTGCTTCCTCGAGGGCAACCGGCCCTCCGATCTCGCGCCGACCGCCGACGTTCCCCTTCCCGACGTCGTCCTGCCGTCGAGCACCTCGGGGGTTGCCGGCGTCGACCAGGGGGCCGCCGGGAGCCTGCGAGCGACGAGCATCCCTTTCGCGCGCCGCATCGTCGCCCCCGTGATCGTGAGCGCGCGCGCCGCCGCGCAGGGCGGCGCCACGTGCCGCGACCTGCTGGGCAGCTTCGTCCTCCAGCGCGACCTCGACTACTGGGAGCTGCCGCCGATCGCGGCGGGTACGTTTGCCGACGGCAAGGCGTACCTCCTGGCGATCACCGGCTGCGCCGCCGACGCGACCACCACGAGCCCCGCCAAGTGCGGCCCGGGCTACCTCCACGCCGAGGCGCCGGGGCCGGGCAACCTCGCGCTTCGCGTCATCGAGCTCACCGGGTCTCCTCCTCCGCCGGGGGCGCTCGGCGTACACGTCCTCGATCTGTCGACGCAGGCGCGCGCGGTCCTCTCGACCGAGGCCGCGCTCGGCGCCGTGCACCCGGGCTTCGTGAGCGATCCGTCGGGCGCGAATTTCCGGGCGGCATCGGCGGAGCGGCCGCCCCTCTTCGAGCTCCAGCCGCTGCTCGGCGTGCCTCCGGTGAGCGAGGACGACTGGTTCGCGCTCGGGCCGCGCGCGCCGGCGACTGGCGATGACGAGACCCTCGCGGCGTTCTTCCCGGTGCCCCTCGGCCAGGTCGCCGCGCAGTCGCGCGCTCACGACGGCGAGCCGCCCTTCCCGTTCGCGGCCGGCCTCGGCTTCGTCTTCGTCATCCTCGGCGACCCCGACGCGGACGAGACGCCACAGCTCCTGCGGTCCGGACGCCCGAACCCGCGAGCCCTCCACTACCTCGCGCTGCCTGCCGACCCCGCGCCTTCGCCGCCCTGAGTCAGCGCGGCGTGCGCGGTACCGAGGCGAAGGAACGCGGGCACTCCTCGATGACCTCCGCGGCCTGGCGCAGCGCCGCGTCGATCGCGAGCACCGCCGCCTCGTCGCCGATCTCCTCGAAGCACGTGCCGGCGTCCTCGAGCAGGCGGCGACCCTCGGGATCGTGCTGCGCGAGGAGCGCGCGACCCAGCGCGAAACGCGCGAGCGCCGCGATGCGGCCGTCCGAGCGGGCGTCCGCCATCACTCCGTCCCACAGACGCATGGCGTCGGTCGTGATCCGCCGCGCGTCGTCCATCTCGCCGGAGAGCGCATGCCGCGAGGCGCTGTCGGCGAGGAGGATCATCATGCGTGACGTCGCCCCCGGCGGGAGCGGAAGGGCCGGCGGCGGCAGCATGCCCTCGGGCCGCTTCAGCGCGCGGACCTCGCTCTCCATCGTCCGCGGCCGGGCCCGCGAGACGGGAACAGCGGAATCCGGCTGGCCGGAACGATCCTCGACGTGGTCCCCAGTGCTTCGCACGCGCATGGGGCGGTAGACGTACGCCGCTCGCCCCTGTTCACCCGAACGGGTGACAAGCTTCACCGCGGCGGCTCGCGACGCGCCGCGGTGAGGCTCACGTGCCGCAGCGGATCAGGCGTCGATCGCGATGGTCAGCTGCTGGCGGAGCGCGAAGTACTCCTCGCTCACGCTGAACAGCACGATGTCCTTCATGCGTTCCTTCACGGGAACGCTGGACGCGTCGTCGTTCGAGCGGATCACCTCGGTGGTCAGCTGCAGATCGTGCGAGAGCAGGAAGCCCACGCGGTCGGCCGTGAGGTCGATCGAGGCCACCCACTTCTTCAGATCGAGCGCGCCGCCGGCCTGGAGCACCTTCGACACGACGCTCGCGAGCTTGTCCTTCTCGGCGCCCTGGAAGTCCTGCTGCATCGCCGCCATCGCCTCGGCCACCTGCCCCTGGAGGTCGGCAGAGATCGGGAACTGCGGGACGCACAGCTTGATGGCCGCGAAGAGCCACGCCTTCAGCCCGGTGCCGGTCGGCACGAGATGACGGACGTAGAAGCCGGGGCGGAAGCTCGCCATGTGACGACCCGCGATGAACGCGAGCTGCTGCGTCGACGCGGTGTTCTCGAACGCCGCCCGCCCGAGGACCACCGCCGGCGTGCGCGCGTGCACGATGCCGAGGCTGCCCTGATCATTCGGATTCTGGAACACGAGCGGGGCCGCCATCCCGAGCACGCCGCCCACGTAGTAGAGCGTCTGCGAGACCGGGTACGGGTGCATCGAGATGTCGATGGCGTACCGCGGGTCGAACCCCATCTGCTCGATGGGCTGGGTGCGCGTGCGCACGATGGTCGGCTGGATCATCGCGAACACGCGGGTGACGAGCGGGTCGAGGTCCCAGTGGGCGAGCTTCGTCCACATCTCCTCATCGAGCGCCTGCTGCGCGGGCGCCGCGTTCTCGGAGCGGTGCTTCTTGTAGAAGCGCTCCTCGTCGGGCTCGGCGAGACGGAGCACCGAGAGCGCCTGGCAGAGGCACCACGCGGGGTCGGCCTTCTTCGCGTCGGTGAAGAGCTTGCGGAGAAGCTTGTAGCTCTCGACCTTGTACGGGTTGCGGCGGAGGATCTGCGTCTGCGAGCGGATCGCCTTCTCGAGGTACTGCGCCGGATCGAGCGCGTAGAGCTCGCCCAGCTTCTCGGCACGAGCGCGGTCCTCGGGGTCGAAGGCCTGGGCCGCCTCGAACGCGTCGATGGCGAGCTCCGGCTCCTGGAGGTGCCGCTGGTACAGCTCGCCGAGCTGGTCGAGAACGCGCACCAGCTTGTCGCGGTCGCCGGCGGTCTTCGCCTGTTCGAGCTGATGCTTCAGGAGGCGCTCGACGTCGTCGTGCGCGTTCTTCGAGCGATAGAGGTCGAGGACCTCGTCGACCGCCTTCGTGTTGGCCGGATCGAGCTCGATGACCTTCGTGAAGAAGCCGATCGCCTGGTCCACCTGGCCGAGGTGCTTCGCGGCGATGGTGGCCGCCGTGTGCATGTACTTGGCGCGCTGCTTCGTGTCCTCGACGAAGTCGGCGAGGCGGAGGACGACGTCGACGAGCTTCGCCCAGTCCTTCTCCTCGGAGTAGAGCTGCATCAGCTTCGTGAGCAGGCGGCGGTCGTCCGGCTTCTCCTCGAGCGCCTGCGCAAACGCCTTGGACGCGCCGGCGCGGTCGTTCAGCTTCTGGAAGAGGACGTCGCCGATCTCGAGGAGCAGCTCGAACCGCTCCGGCGCGACAGCGAGGTTCAGGCGCTCACGGCGGACCGCGATGCCTCCGTTGAAGTCGCCCTTCTCGTCGTAGACCCGGGCGAGCGAGCGGAACGGACGCGGGTTCGACGGATCGATGTCGGCGGCCTCGCGGAGCGGCGCGATCGCCGTCTCGAGATCGCCCGAGCGACGAGCGCTCTCGCCGAGGTGATAGAGCGCCTCGGCGCGGTCGGCGCCGACGAGCACCGAGCCGTACTTGGCGAGGAGCTCCTTGTGCATGCGGAACGCGCTCTGCGGATCGCCGAACTCGAAGAGCGCATTGGCGGTGCGGGCGAGCGCGTCCACGTCCTGCGGAGCGAGCGCCTGGAGCGCCTCGACCGCCGCGAGCATGCGCGGGTTCGTGGCGACCGGCGGCGGGAGGCTGAGCGGCGCGGGCGGAACCGCCGAGATGCGTCCCTGGCTCGGCGGCGCCGAGGGGCTGCTCCCGCCGACGTACCGGCTCGACGGCGGACCGGCGAGATCGGCGAGGCTCGCGCTCGACATCGTGGGCGCCGGGATCGACGTGCCGGAGGGCTTCGGCTGGGTCTTGCCGAACGCCTCGATGAAGCGGACGAGGACGCGTACCGCGTCGTCCTTGGGGAGCACGCCGGTGCGACCCACGAGGCTCTCGTACTGCTTCGTCGCCTCGAGGAGACGGCCCGCCTCGAAGGCGAGATCGCCGAGGACCATCAGGGCATCGGCGTTCGAGGCGTCGAGCTCGATGGCCTTCTTCGCGGCCGCCTCGGCCTTGTCGGCGTCGACCAGCTGCGAGTGATAGACCTTCGCGAGCTCGGCGTGGAGACGCGCCTTCGCGAGGTCGCCCTCGGCGTGCGCGAGCTCCCGCTCGACGAGCTTCACGACGCCGAGCCAGTCGGCGCGCTGCGCGTAGGCCTTGCGCAGCGCGGCGCTCGCCCCGGGGTCCTTGGGGTTCGCGTCGAGCGCGATCTTGTAGCGCTCGATGGCGCCGTCCTTGTCGCCGCGCGTCTCGAGGAGACGGCCGGCGCGCATCCACTGCTCGGCCTTGGCCTCGGGGGTCGCCGCCTTGGCGGCGAGCGCCTCGATGGCGGAGAGCGCCGCGTGGGAGTCGCCGCTCATCTCGCGGAGGTGCGCGAGCGCCTCGAGCGCCGCCGCGTTCGACGGCTGCGCAACGAGGATCTGCTCGTACGCCTTCGTGGCGCGCTCGGGCGATCCGACCTGCTCGGCGAGCGTGCGCGCCTTCTGCAGGAGGAGCTCGATCTTGCGGTTCTCGTCGCCGGTGACCGACGCGTGCTTGTCGTAGAGCGCGACGAGCGGCTCCCACTTGTCGAGCGCGCGGTAGTGACGCGCGAGCGCGGTGAGGGCGTTGTCGTTGCTGCCGTCGATGGCGAGGATCGACTCGAGGGCCTCGGCGGCCTTTCCGTGATCGAGGAACTCCTCGTCGTGGAGGCCCGCGACGCGCTCGAAGAGGTTGATCTTCTGGCGCGGCGTGGCGGCGACCTCGATCTGGCGCTCCAGCACCTCGAGCAGCTCCCGGTACTTCCCGGTGCGGTTGAAGATGCGGTCGAGCCCCTTCAGCGCGCTCAGGTTCGCGGGGTCGACGGCGAGCACCGCCTCGAAGCGGCGCGTCGCCTCGGCGAGGTCGTTCAGGTGGTCCTCGTAGACCTCTGCGACCTTCACGAGCGTCTCCGCCTTCTCGATGCCGCGCCGCGCGTCGGCCTGGCGAACGAGGAGATCGGCGAGCGTCTTGAAGTCGCCGGTGCGCTCGGCGATGCGCGCCATCGCCTCGGCGGCGCGGGCGTGGCCGGGGTCGTCGGCGAGGATCGAGGCGAACATGTCGCGGGCGCGGGCCGCATCGTTGAGGCGGCTCTCCAGGATGTCGCCGGCCTCGGCGCGCAGATCGCGAGCCTTGGGCGCGGTGGTCGCCGCGTCGGCGCGGGCCATCAGCAGGCCGACGAGCTCCGGCCACTGCTGCGCGCGCCGGTAGATCGCCGTCATGCCCTCGGCGGCAGCGTCGTTGGCAGGATCGCTGGCGAGGACCTGCTGGTACGCGGCGAGCGCCATGTCGGCGCGGCCGAGGCGCACGTCGTACCAGCGGGCGGCGCGCGCGAGCAGCGCGGACTGATCGGCCGGCGAGAGCTGCTGGCCCTTGATGGTCTCGGTGATCGTGTCGAGCGCCTCGGACCAGGTCGCCTGCTTCGTGCCGCAGAGGCGCTCGAGCTCGGACGCGTACTCGTCGTTCGCGGGCTCCTCGCAGAGGGCCTGCGTGAAGGCGACGACCGCCTGATCCGCGTCGTCGAGCTCGCTCGCGTAGAGGCGACCGATCTCCGCGAGCGCACGCCCGCGCTCCTCGCCCGGAGGCGCGGCCTGGCTCTTCTCGAGGAGCATCTCGACGAGCTCCTCGTACTTGCCGAGCGCCTTGCGCGCCTCCTCGAGCGCGATGCCCGCGATCTCGTCGGACGGGTCGAGCGCGACGATCGTGCTGTAGATCTGCTCGGCGCGCGCCTTGTCCTTGGCGGCGCCGTCGAAGATGCGCGCGGCGCGGTAGAGGAGGCCCTTCTTGGTCTCCTTGTCCTCGTCGGAGTCGCCGCGGACCTGCTCGGCGGCGGCCGCGAAGGCCTCGCCGACGCGCGTGGGCTCCGCGCCGTCCTCGACCGCCTTCTCGAGCTCGATCGCCGCGTCGCCGTCGCTCGGCGCCGCGAGGAGGCGATCGATCATCGCCTGCACCTTCTCGGCGGAGATGCCGCCGCCCGAGGCGCGGGTCGCGGCCGACGCTCGCCCGATCGACTCGAGCGCGTCGAGCACCGCCGCGGCGTCCTTCGGGCGACGCGTCGGGTCCTTGCTGAGCAGGGTGAGGACGAACGTGTCGATGTCACGCGAGACGTGGCCGCGCGGCGCGCGCGTGCTCGGCGGGGCCGGCTCGCTCGACAGGTGCATGAACGCCGCGTCCGTCGCGCTCTCGTGCGCGAACACGGGGCGCCCGGTGAGCAGCTCGAAGAGCACGGCGCCGAACGCGTAGACGTCGGTGCGCGGGTCGGCGGCCTTGCCGCGGACGAGCTCGGGCGCGACCGTCTTCGGCGATCCGAAGACGGCGAGCAGGCCGGTGTGGCCGTTGGCCGAGACGCTGTGCAGGCGCAGGCGATCGGTGCCGAAATCGATCAGCGTGACGCGGGGCTCGCGGTTGTCGCTGCCCTCGGGCGCGGCGGAGACGAGGATGTTCTCGGCCTTGATGTCGCCGTGGACGAGGTGCGCCTTGTGGATGGCGGCGAGCGGCGCGAGGATCCCCTTGAGGAGCGGCAGCAGCTCGCCGTAGGCGATCGCTCCGGACCGCGCGAGGCGCTGCGAGAGCGGCTGCGCGTCGATGTACTCGTACGCGACGTAGAACATGCCGGGCTCGAGCTCGCCGGCCTCGACGTGCTTCGGCAGACCGGGGTGACCGACCGTGCCGATGAGGCGGTTGGCGGTCAGGAACCGGTGCACGGCGCGGCGATCGCGGGCGGCCTCGCGGCGGAGGATCTTCACCGTGTAGTAGGCGCGCGCGTCGCCGTCGGTGCGGACCGCCTGGTACACGATGCCGAGATCGCTCTCGCCGATCTTCTTCTGGAGGGTGAAGTCGCCGACCTGCCGCCCGGCGGGCAGCTCCTCTTTGCCCCAGAGGGCGCCGAGATCGCGGACCCGCGGGTCGACCTCCTTGCGGGAGTGGAGGATCACGTCGACGAGCGCGTCGACGCGGTCGCCGTCGTAGCAGCGCTCGGTCAGCGCGCGGGCGAAGCTGCCCTTGGCGCTCGCACCGCCGATCTCGGCGGGGACGAGCCCGAGGAGCCGCTCGGCCATCGACGTCATTTCCTCGAGCGTGTAGAGGCGCTCGAGCTCACCGCGCAGAATGTCGATCGTCGGGTTCATGCTTCGGACTTCCGCTCCCGTCATTGCTCGTCTTTTGCCGCACCCGGCGGCGCCACCCCTCCGCTGCGCAAGGCGCGACGCGAGGGCGTGGGTCCATAGCTGCGGAGTCTCGCCCCGGCCATAGGCGGCGGCAGCTTAGCGGAATTTTTCCAGGGAGAAACCCGAAACGCGGGCACGCGCGCGGCGCGTCATTTCGTGGCGCGCCGAGTCGAGGCGCTCAGCGCACGGAGGGGCGTCCGAGCAGCTGACGGACGAGCTGGACGAGCGCCTCGAGCGCGCCCGGGGCGCGTGGCTCGTGGAGCCGGTCGAGGAGCAGATGCGCGCTGCCCCGCGGGACGAACGCGCCCGCGCAGTCGGGGCAGCGCAGCAGGTCGACGCCATCGAGGAGCTCGGTCCCCGTCGTGTCGGGAAAGGGATAGAGCTCCGGGACGAGAGCACGCGTGCAGCGCGGGCACGCGCCCGTCCCGGCGTTCGGCTGGCTCGCGCGGCCCGGCAGCGGCACGCCACGCGCCGCGCGGACCGCTTCCTGCTCGGCGGCGATCGCGTGGACCTCGCCGTCGAACCAGTCGATCCACGTGCCGCCGCAGGCGTCGCAGACCTCCGACTCGGCCTGCGGCGTCGGCTCGGCGTGCATCGCGTCTCCGCACGCGGGACACCGCGTGACGACGTCCCGGTAGGCGGGCGTTCGCGTCATCGCCACTCACGGTAGCAGGCGAGCCGCGCGCCTGTAGTATCGTGCGCCGAGGGTCAGGGGTTCTCGGCCGCGTGCCAACGAAGCGCTACATCATCATCGGCGACGGAGCCGCCGGGACGACCGCCGCCGAGGCGCTGCGGCTCGGCGATCGCGCCGCCACGATCGCGATCCTGTCGGACGATCCGCACGCGGCCTACTACCGCGCGGCGCTCACGAACTACCTGCTCGGTGAGCTGCGCGAGGAGCAGATCTGGGCGGTGCCGCCGAGCTTCTACGACGAGCTCGCCATCCACCGCGCCCTCGTGCGCGTCGCGAGGATCGACACCCAGCGGCGGCACGTCTGGCTCGCGCAGGGCGGCCGCCCGCTCGAGTACGACGCCCTCGTGCTCGGCTGCGGGGCCCGCGCGCGGCCGCCGACCTTCGAGGGCGCGTGGCTTCCGGGCATCATGACCATGCGGACGCTGCAGGACGTCCACAAGGTCATGGACCTCATCCAGCTGCGCGGCCTCCGCACCGCGGTCATCACGGGCGGCGGACCGCTCGCGCTCGAGTGGGCGCACGGCCTCTCGCACCGCGGCGTGAACGTGGTGATGGTGGTGCGCGACACGCGCTTTCTCCCCGGCGCCATCGACAAGGTGGCGAGCGACCTGCTGCTCGCGCGGCTTCGTGCGGCCGGCGTCCAGGTCCGCATGGGCGAGGAGATCGTGGCCGCGCTCCCCGGCGCGCACGGGCGCGTCGCGGGTGTCGCCCTCAAGTCGGGCGAGCGCGTGGCCTGCGAGCTCGTCGGCGTCGCCATCGGCGTCATCGTCAACTCGGAGTTCCTCGAGGGCTCGGGCGTGAAGCTCGCGAAGAACGGCGCCATCGAGGTCGACGAGCGCATGCGCACGAACGTCCCCGACGTCTACGCGGCCGGCGACTGCGCGGCCTTCGCGGGGAAGGTCCTCCAGCTGTGGGAGCCGGCCCGGTTCCAGGCGCGCGTGGTGGCGGCGACCATCCAGCACGGCGGCGCGCCGGGCGGCGACGTGTACGCGCCGGGCGCCCACTACATGGCGACGCGCCTCTACGATCTCGACTGCGCGAGCATCGGCGAGGTGGCGGTCACGCCGCCCGGGGCCGAGGAGCTCGTCGACTTCCCGCAGCGCACCGGGCGCATGTCGTACCGGAAGCTGTGCATCAAGGACGGGCGCCTCGTCGGGGCGCTGATGTTCGGCGAGCGCGAGGCGAAGGTCCGGCGGTTCGGACGCGCGCTGAAGCGCCTCGTCGATCTCCGGACCGACGTGACGAGGATCAAGCACGAGCTGCTCGATCCGGCGTTCGACCTCGCGGCGTGGCTGCACCAGAACGCGCTCACCGAGAAGCCGAAGGCGAAGGTCTCGAGCGGGATGGCCGCCGCCGCGGCCGCCGCCCCCGGCAAGATGAAGGGCACCCACGCCATCAATCTCGCCGACCTGCCTCCCCTGCCCGGCGCCTCGGCCGTGCCCGTCGAGGCGCCGGTCGGGCACGTGGCCGTCGCCTTCGACAGCTCCGCCGCGCCGGTCGTCTCGCTCGAGGGCCCGCCCGGACGCATCCAGGTGCAGCCGCCGTCGGCGATCCTCGGTCGGGACCCGCGGAGCCCGATCCCGCTCCAGGATCCGGGCGTCTCGTGGCGTCACGCCGAGATCACGATCTCCGGCCAGCACGTCTACGTGCGCGATCTCGGCAGCAGCACGGGCACGTGGGTGAACGGCTCGGCGGTGACGACGCCGAAGGCGATGCGCGACGGTGACCGCGTGCGCATCGGCGCGACCGAGCTCCTCGTCCGCATCGCGCTCGAGGGCGGCGCGCGCATGAGCGAGGCCGCCGCGTCGCTCGTGCGATCGGGCGTCGGCGAGCCGAAGCCCCACCTCGAGGTGAGGACGGGACGCTCGATGGGCCTCGCCTTCGAGCTGGTCGCCGATCTCGTGGTCATCGGGCGGGATCCGGCCTCGACGATCCGCCTCGACGACGAGTCGATCGACTGGCGCCACGCTTGGGTCCGCCGCGCCGGCGCAGGCTGGGAGGTCGCCGACGCCGAGAGCCACGGCATCACGCGCAAGAACGGTCAGGTCCTCGCCGCCGGCCAGTGGGTGCCGCTCGCGCCGGGCGACGCGCTCGCCGTCGGCGAGGTCACGCTCGCCTTCGCGGTGCGCCCCTCCGACATGCTGAGCGCGCTGCTCGGCCCCGCGAGCGGCGGCCGTTCCTCGAGCCTGCCGGGGCCGCCCGTCCGCGGAAGGCTCTCGGTGCGGCAGGGCGCGGGGCAAGGGAGCATCGCCGAGCTCGCGGACCTCACGGTGATCGGCAGCCAGCCCGGCCAGGCGACGCTGCTCCTGCCCGATCCGCGCGTCGGGCCGCGCCACGTCGAGATCGCGCGCCTCGCCGACGGGTTCTACCTGCGCGACCTCGGCTCGCAGCGCGGCACGTCGTGCCGCGGAATGGCCATCGGCCCGCAGCCCTTCAAGCTCGCGCACGGTGATATCATCGTGCTCGGCCACAACGCCGTCGCCCTGCTCTACGAGGGAGCCTCCTGACCATGGAATCCCGCGAGGAGCTCGCCTTCAAGGCGGAGAGTGACGTGATGGCGTGCATCGGGTGCAACGACTGCATGCTCGCGTGCCCGTTGCCGCAGGCGAAGCTCGTGACCATCGCCGAGCTGAACGCCGGGGTGAACGCGCCCGTCATCACGAACCCACGCGTCGCGGAGTTCGTCACCGCGTGCACGCAGTGTCGCCAGTGCGTGCCCGCCTGCCCCGCCGACCTGAGCCGGGCCGACATGGTCCTCTACAACAAGATGAAGGTCGAGGACCGCGTCCCGAACTTCGCGCTCATGCTGCAAGTCGGAGCCCGCGTGCTGCCCTCCGGCTGGACGCTCGACGCGCTCGCCGCGCGCGTCGCGGAGGTGCCGCTCTTCGCCAGCGCCGCGCGCACCGACCTCCGCGCGCTGCTCCTCAAGGCGACGCTCCGGCAGCTCGCGCCGAACGAGGTGCTCTGCCGCGAGAACGAGTTCTACGACCGCCTCTGCGTCCTGCTCGGCGGCGCGCTCGAGCAGTCGCTCCGCGGGCCGGGCGGGCGACCCGTCCAGATCCTGGTGCTCGGCGAGGGCTCGTTCTTCGGCGAGATGGCGGTGATGGCCGACCAGCCCGAGCCGTACACCGTGCGCGCGATGATGCCGTCGCTCGTCCTCGAGCTCCCGAAGGCCGCGGTCGCGCGGCTCATGTCCACGTCCGCGCCGTTCAAGGCGACGATGGACGAGCTGTACCGCCGGCGCGCGCTGTGGACGTACGCGCGCATGCCTTCCGTGCTGAGCGCCCTCCCCGAGCTCGCGATCACCGAGCTGCTCGACCGCGCCGACCTCCAGACCCTGAAGGCGAACGAGGTCGTGCTCCGGGAGGGCGCCGCGCCCACCGCCGTGTACCTGGTGAAGACCGGCTTCCTGCGGGTGAGCCGGCGCGGCGAGGGGCAGGCCGACCGCGTCCTCGTCTACTTCCGCGAAGGCGACCTCTTCGGGCTCTCCGGGCTGCTCATGGGCGAGCGGCAGTCGCCCTTCTCGGTGGCGGCGACGACGCGGAGCGAGGTCATCCGCATCCCCGGCGAGCACCTCTTCAAGGTGCTCGGACGCTACCCGCAAGCGCGCCAGGTCCTCGAGGCCGGCGCGCAGACCGCCGAGCGCGTGGCGCGCGAGAACACGTTCATGCCGGCGCCGCAGCTCGGCGGCCGGAAGCCCGGCACCGCCCTCGCGATGTCCGCCGAGGTGCTCGTGGAGAAGGGCCTCGCCTCGGGCAGCGAGGTGCTCGTCGTCGACCAGACGAAGTGCGTCAACTGCAAGAACTGCGTCGACGCCTGCGGCCGCCGCCACAAGTACAGCCGGCTCGATCTTCAGGGCCTGCAGGTCGACGACTTCCTCTTCCCGACCGCCTGCCGCCACTGCGAGGACCCGGTCTGCCTGCTGTGCAGCGTCAACGGCATCGTGCGGCTGCCGAGCGGCGAGATCACGATCGTCGAGGACAACTGCATCGGCTGCGGCGCCTGCGCCGAGCGGTGCCCGTACGGCAACATCCGCATGCATCCGGTCTCGCCGCCGCAGGAGAGCTTCCTCGTGAAGCTGCTCGGGGTCCTCGGCATGCGCGCGCGGCGCGAGGCGCTCGACGAGCTGAAGCCCGGCACCCCGCGGCTCGCCGTGAAATGCGATCTCTGCGCGGGCTATCCCGACTACGCGTGCGTGAACGCGTGTCCGGTCGGCGCGATGTTCCGCATCGATCCCATGAAGTCGCTCGAGGCCCAGAACCTCACCTTCCCGAGCCAGGGCCGCTGAGCGTGAACAAGCCTCGTCTGGCGCGTCCGGTCGTCCTCCTCGAACGGCAGTGGCCGTGGGCGCTGATGGGCGGCGTCGTCGGCACGGCGCTCGTGCTCGTCGCGCTCGTGTTCGCGACGGGCTTCATGTCCGACGTGAACGACCTGCGCTTCGGCCCGAACCTGCGCGGCTACACGGCCATCGGGATCCTGCTCGGAGGCCTGTCGCTCTTCTTCGTCGTCCTGACGATGTGGTACTCGGCCCGGAAGCGTCGCAACGTCGCCGGCGCATCGATGATGACGTGGCTGTGGGCCCACGTGTACTTCGGCTTGCTCGCGGTCCTGTGCGCGGTGCTGCACGCCGGCTCGGGCCTCCTAAGCCTCTCGTTCACGAGCGGCAAGGTGCTGTTCTTCCTGTTCGCGATCATCGCGATCACCGGCATCTTCTGGCGCCTCGCGTACGTGGTCGTCCCGCCGCAGGCCGCGCGTCAGACGCTCAACTACTCCAAGGAGGGCGCGCTCAAGCGTGCCGAGGAGCAGACCGTCGAGATCGAGAAGCTCACGGCCGGCCGCTCCGCGGAGCTGCAGCGCTTGAAGGAGCTCCTGCTCACGCGCGAGGTGCACCCGCAGGAGCTCGGACCCCTCGTCCACGCGCTGCCTCCCGAGGAGCGCGCGCTCGTCGACGAGATCCTGCTGGTCGCCGCGAGCCGCCGTCGGGCGCTCGCGAGGCCCGCGGCGCAGGAGGGATTCACGAAGCGCCTCCAGGTGTGGCGCATCGTGCACGTGCCGCTCGCGTTCCTGTTCCTGCTGGCCATCGGCGTTCACGTGCTCGGCGCCTTCGACGTCCACCGCAAGGTCATGCCGACCGCCCTCGCCGAGAGCGGGCCCCTCGCGGCCTTCAAGCCGTCCGCGGAGTGCAGGGCCTGCCACGTCGCCATCTACGACTCGTGGGCCGACTCGATGCACGCGCATGCGCTCACGAGCCCCCTCACGATCGTCCAGAACAACCTCGACATGCGGCACTCGCTGAAGGGCGCGAAGGGGCCCGACCCGCGGCGGATGTGCATCAACTGCCACGGCCCGGCGATCGCGGCGGTGACCGACGGCGACCTCCTCCCGCTCGGCAGCCCGCGCGCGCTCGAGGGCATCGAGTGCGTGGCCTGTCACCAGCTCGCCGCTCCGGTGACGCCCGGGGGCGGCGGGAGCGCGAAGTCGTACCAGGACGAGCTCGTGAAGGGCGAACGCTACTTCGGGCGGCTCGACGGCCCGATCGGCAACGCGTACCACCGGAGCAGCAAGAGCGCCCTTTACGACGAGCCCGAGAAGCTCTGCGCCACGTGCCACAACGTGAACCTCGATCGCAACGGCGACGGGAACATCGCGAAGGGCGTCGACCTGGTCCTGCAGACGACGTTCGACGAGTACCGCGAGTACCAGCGCGGCGGCGGCGGCGGCAACTGCGTCACCTGCCACATGCCGGTGATGCCCGGGGTGAAGCAGGCGGCCGACGGCGCGAGCGCGCCCTTCACCGTGGACTACACGCCGCCCGTCCGGAAGGTGCACGACCACGGCTTCGTGGGCGTCGACTATCCGCTCGACACCGTTCAGAAGCGCGACCCGCAGAAGGCGAAGCGCGCCGCTCTCCTGCAGAGCGCCGCCGCCGTCAGCATCGATGCGGTGCGCGCCGACGCGCAGGGCGTCAACGTGCGGCTGGACGTCGAGAACCGCACCGGGCACAACCTGCCGACCGGCTTCGCGTTCGCGCGGCAGCTCTGGATCGAGCTCGTGGTCCGCGATGCCTCGCAGCAGGTGCTCTTCACCTCGGGCGTGCTCGCGCGACCCGAGGACGACCTGTGCGACAACGGCACGTTCGGCGAGGCCCAGAACCCGCTCCGGGGCTCGGTCGTCGGCTGCACGCAGGTCGACACCCAGCTCGTGAACCTGCAGCTCAAGCTGGTCGACAAGATCGCGATGCTCGCCGACGGCGCGTCGCAGCCGGTGCGCGACGAGGGCGGGCAGAACGTCCTCATCCAGTCCCGCGAGGGCAGCGAGACGTACCTCCAGTTCTTCACGGGCGGCGGCGTCGCGCGGCAGCGGCCGAGCGACCGCACCACGGTCGCGCCGCTCCGCCCCCTGCAGCGCCGGACCTACGACTACGTGGTACCGCTGCCGCGCAACGTGAAGAGCGGGACCTTCACGGCGCGGCTCCTCTTCCGCAACCTGCCGCCCTACTGGGTGCGCGCGATGGCGAAGGAGCAGAAGCCGGGCACGGCGGACGGCCCGCGCCTCGACGCGCTCGTCCCGAACATCCAGACCGTCGAGATGGCGAAGCTCGCGGGCTCGTTCGCCCGCTGAGGCCGCCCGCGGGATGTACAGGCTCGTGAACGTCGCGTTCGTACCTGCCGGGCACCGGGACCGAGCTCCGGACCCGAGGGGCTCACGCCCGAGGAACGCCTCGCTCTCGGCGCTTTCCCTGAGCTCCTCGGACCGGGCCGCGGCGCCGAATCACTGCCAGTAAGCGGTGACGGCGCCGTTCCGACCGGGGGAGAGCTTCTCCCCCGCCACGAGGATGCGGCCCGACTTCTGGACCACCACCTTGCGACCCAGGCTCGTCGAGCCGATCTGCGTCTTCACATGGCCTTGATCGCCGAAGTCGGGGTCGATCGCACCTGCGGTCGTGAACCGAACGATGTGCTGCCCCGTCGCTCCGGAGGTGTCTTCGACCGCGACGATGACCTTACCGTCCGCCTGCGCTGCGATTCCCGTAGCCTCACCTCCGAGCGCGAAGGGACCGGCGACCCCGGACGAGCCGAACCCCGGAGCTGCATCGCCGGCCCTCGTCACGGCCCGGACATAGATGCCCGGCGTTGCCGTGACCGGAAGCACGGTCGTTCCGTCGGCGAGGATGACGGCGCCCCCCATGCCGCTCTGCGGACGCCTCGCGCCGAGGAGCGGCACCTCACGTCGAAGCCCGCCCTGACTCTGCGTGGAGTCGACGGTACCGGTGTCGCCAGCGACCTGGAGGAAGCCCGAGAGGTCCGCGCCCGCCCACGCGGTGATGAGGTTCCCATCCGTAGCGCCGCCATCGTTCCGGACGAGGATGGCGGACCAGCCGCCCACGGCCGAACGCGCGGTTCCGCCCGGCCCGTACTGTCCGACGAGCGCGCCCGACGCGTCGAGCCGCATCGAGCCGTTCTTCACGACGGAACCGTCGAAGTTATCCCACGCCACAAAAAGATTGCCGTCCTTCTTCCTGATGGCGACGCCGTAAGCCCCGAGGTTCTGCCCGGCAAGGCCGCCGGTTCCGAGGGAAGCGGTTCCGGGACCCACGAAGCCGGTCCCGAAGGTGCCGTCCGGTGCTCCGGCCGGCGCGAAGCGCGCAATCGTCGCGTATCCCGCGCCCTCGCCCCCAACCACCACGAGGCGCCCGTCGCTCGTGAGCGCCGCGCCGTGTGGTGAGGACGTCGTCTGGAGAGCGAGGCCAGCATTGCCATAGGCCGTATCAGGGGTGCCGTCTGCCAGGACGTGCACAGCGCAGGTGTGGTTGATGCCGCCATCGTTGCAGCTGCCGACTCCGTAGACGCTGTCATCGTCGCCGAGGACGAGCGCCATGAAGCCGGAAACGAACGTCGGGCCGAAGATGTCGTTCGCACGGCCCGTGCCTGCAGCCCACGTCGTGTCGAGCGCCCCCGGTGCACCACGAACGAAGATCTTCAACGTGGTCTTCAGGGTCGTGCCGCCTGCCGACGCCTCGATCACGGCGTCTGCGGCGGACCCCTGAGCCGCACCGGCCGAGGCCGTGAGCACGAGGGTACCGTCCGTTCCGGTGATCGAGAGGGGCGATGCGGTCACGCCGTCCGGAAGGCCCTTCACGACGATGTCGACGCCGCCGACAAGGTTCTTGCCGCGCTTGATCAGGAGCGCCACCGGGGCGTCCTTGCCCTGCACCACCGTGACGACAGCGGACACGGGATCGATGAGAAACGAGGTATCCGGAGGCTGCCCCGGTACCTGACTGGTGCCGCTCGAGCCCCCATCACTCCCCGCATCGTCGACGTTCCCCGGGGGGGGCGCGCTCCCGTTTCCCTCGTCGAACGAGCTACATGCCGCGAGAATGGTCACCCCCACCACCAGCCAGCTGCGCATGCGCATGCGGTAGCAGTAGCGGCGGCGTGCGGCCAGCGAGAAGCGTCACCTGCGGCTAACCGATCCCCGTACTCAGGAGATATCGCAGCGTCGCCGGACGGCGCCGCACTCAGTGCTGCGCGTGCTCGCGGTTCAGGCCGGGGTGCGTGGGGTCGCCCGGCTCGTGACGCGGGTTGCTCGTCTCCTGGCTGCCGTCGCGGCCGGTCATGCCGAGGAGGAGGTCCTTCGTGTAGATGAACTGGTCGCGCGAGTCGTAGGGGACCGCGTGCATGCCCGTGTCCATCCGGATGGCGTCGCAGGGGCACGCCTCGACGCAGAACCCGCAGAAGATGCAGCGCAGCTCGTCGATGACGAAGCGCACGGGGTACCGCTCGTAGCCGCGGCGCCGATCGCCCTCGGGATACTCGCCGGCCTCGATGTGGATGCACTGCGCCGGGCACGCCGTCGAGCAGCACAGGCACGCCACGCAGCGCACGCTGTTGTCGTCGCGCGTGGTCAGCCGGTGGAGGCCACGGAAGCGCTCCGGGTACGGACGCTTCTGCTCGGGGTAGCTGATCGTCGTGATGCCCTCGGCCCACCGCTCGGTCACGGGGTCGGGGCGGGAGCCGCGCACCATGTCCCGCGTGTTCTTGAACCAGTGGGTCATCGTCTTGCCGAGACCGTTCAGGATCTCGGGGATGTACGACTGCACCGCCGCCGTCTTCTCGACGTAGGCGAGCGGAACCACGGGCGCGGCAGCGACGGGCTTCTTCGGAAATGCGCGGGGCATGATGAGCTTCTCTTCTCTTGAATCGAACGGTGATCGGCTCAGGACATCGCAGCGGTCTTCGTACCGCCGGCCGCCGCGGCGAAGCTCGCACTCGAGCCCACCACGTCTTCCTTCATGCGGCGCGGCCTGATGAGGCCGACCACGATCCACACGAGCGCGCCGGTGATCGCGAGGGCGACCGCGCCCTGCGTCACGTCTCCGGCGACCTTGAGGCCCGCCGCCGTGCTCTCGCCGCCGCGCTGCAGCGCGAGCCACACGATGCCGGTGACGAGGATGTTGGCGAGCGACGCCGGCAGCAGCACCGTCCAGCCGATCTTCATGAGCTGGTCGTAGCGGAAGCGCGGGAGGCTCCAGCGGATGAACGCCTGGATCCAGCAGAGGAACAGCGTCTTGCCGAAGAAGGTCAGCACGCCGAAGATCGTGACCCAGACGTGCGGGAGGCGCGTCGCGAAGAGCACCGAGTCGCCGAACGCGATGGTGAGGCCGTCGCGATGGAGGAACGGGAGCTGCCAGCCGCCGAGGAAGATCGTGACGAGCAGCATCGAGCTCGTGACGACCTCCATGTACTCGGCGAAGTAGAACATGCCGAACTTCATGCCCGAGTACTCGGTGAAGTACCCCGAGACGAGCTCGCTCTCGGCCTCCGGAAGGTCGAACGGGATGCGCTTGCTCTCGGCGATCGCCGCGGCAAAGAAGAGGACGAACGCGACCGGCTGCACGAAGATGCCCCAGGCGTTCTCGCCCTGCCAGCGCACCATGTCGTCGAGGCGGAGCGTGCCGTAGACCATCATCGCGCCGATGAGCGTGAGGCCCATCGTGACCTCGTAGCTGACCATCTGGCTCGCGGCGCGGAGCGCGCCCATCAGCGAGAACTTGTTGTCGCTGGCGAGGCCGGCGATGGCGGCGCCGACGATGCCCTGCCCCGCCATGGCGAAGACGAAGAGGAGGCCGACGTTGAGCGGCGCGACGACGAGGTCGATGGGCAGCGAGCCCATGCTGACGCCGAAACGCTGCGCGGCCGGGAAGACGAGGTGCATCGAGTACCCGGCGCCGCACGCGTCGTTGACGGGCAGCATCGCCTGGGCGCCGTCCTTGAAGCAGACGTTCTTCCAGAGCAGATCGGTGCTCAGCGTGTCACCGAACGGGATGACCGCGAGGAGCACGAGCACCGGGATCATCGCCAGCATCGGGGCGAGGCTGAAGAGGAGCTTGTCCGCGTTGGGCGGCATGAAGTCCTCCTTCGTGAAGAACTTCACGCCGTCGGCGGCGGTGTGGAGGAGGCCGGCGGCGCGGATCTCGAACTTGCCGATCTTGATGGCGGCGCGGTTCGGACCGATGCGGTCCTGCATCATCGCGCCGCCGCGACGGTCGTACCAGGTGAGGAGGCCGGCGATGTTGAAGACGAAGCCGACCATGACGAGGATCTTCACGACGGCCGCGAGGAGGACGGTGAGCATCGGATTTTCCTTCAGACCCCGCCGCCGGCGGGAGGTGCTGCGCTGACGTCCATGACCGCGGGCCCCGCGAGCGACGGTGCCCCGGCGCCCATCAGGTTGGCGCGGATGTCCTTGAGACGGGTGAAGCTCGTGGTGACGCCGAGCGCCGCCGCGAGGAGCCGCACGAGCTCCCACGCCGGCTTCGCTCCGCCCTGCGCGAAGATCGCGCGCTCCGCCACCTGGCGGATGCCCTGGCGGTTCACGTACGACCCGGAGTGCTCGGCCCACGAGGTCGCGGGGAGCACGACGTGCGCCGCGTCGGTGAGCGCGCCCTCGTGCGACGCGATGACGACCAGGGTACCGAGCATGCCGAGCGCCGTCGCGTCCTCGGGCTCGTTACGCGAGGTCACGCCGCCGAGCGCGAGGACGTGGGACACGCGACCGGACCGCAGATCCTCGAGGAGCGCGGTGAACGGCTTGGCCTCCGGAGCGAGCTCCTTCACGCCGTTCGTGTTCGGGTTCTTGTCGGCATCGATGAGGATGTCGTCGGCGTAGCCGAGGCCCGCGCCCGCCCAGTAGAGCGAGGCCGTCCCGCCGGCGAGGCCACGCGCGAGCTCGCGCATCGCCCAGTTGTCCTCGAGCGAGTGCTGCGCGGACAGGACGACGGCGATCGATTCGGCCGGGACGTTCGACAGGCGCCTCGTCGCGTCGGCGACGGCGAGGCTCACGCTCGTCGCCTTGCGGCCGATGCGCGCCTCGATGACGCGACTCTCGTGGGCAGCGCGGTACGAGAGCATGCCCTCGTCGCACATCCAGTACTTGTTGACCTGCTCGTTGTCGCGCGGCCGGTAGCGGAAGACCTTGTTCGAGCGCGGATCGAAGTCGAGGTGCGCGTTGCAGCCGGTGGCGCAGCCCTGGCAGACGCTCGGCGCGGTCTTCAGGAACCAGACGCGCGCCTTGAAGCGGAAGTCCTTCGTCGTGAGCGCGCCGACCGGGCAGACGTGCTCGGTCATGAACGTGTAGTGGCCGTCGAGCTGGCGGCCGGGCGCGACGAAGATCTCGTTCAGGTTGCCGCGCTCGCGCATCTCGAGGACGGGGTCCTTCGCGACTTCTTCCATGAAGCGGATGCAGCGCGTGCACATCACGCAGCGCTCGGCGTCGTAGACGATGGTGGGGCCGAACACGACCGCCTTCGGCTTGTGCACGGGCTCGTCGCGCATGCGCTTCCGCTGGTGGGTCTGCGCCTGGTGCTCGAGCCAGTAGTCCTGCAGCTTGCACTCGCCGGCCTGATCGCAGATCGGGCAGTCGACGGGGTGGTTCAGGAGGAGGAACTCCTGCACGTGGGCGCGCGCCTCGAGGACGGCCTTGCTCGTGTCGGCGAGCACTTCCTGTCCCTCGGTCGCGGGGAACTGGCAGGCCGGCTGGAGCTTGGGCTTCTGGACGTTCTTGTAGTCCTTGAGCACCGGGTCCCACTCGACGATGTCGAGCATCATGGCGCGCTGGTTCGCCGCGGGCTTCAGCTCCACGAGGCACATGCGGCAGTTCGCGGGGGCGCTCAGGCCGGCGTGCCAGCAGTAGTGCGGAATGTCGATTCCCTGGCGAGCGGCCGCCTTGATGATGCTCTCGCCCGGCTCGAAGGGGACTTCTTTGCCGTCAAGCTTGAAGGTGGGCATACGGTTACGCCCGATTTACGACGAATTGCCCGCGGTTGGAAGCAGCTTCGGCGGCGGCCTGCGCGGGCCCCTGCCGGGGGGCGGCGCCCCGCCTAGCGGAGGGCGACGATCCCGAGCCGCCGCAGCCGCTCCAGGATCTCGTGAACCGCGTCCTCGGGCATCCCGGCGATGTCGACCAGCGCCTGGACGGTCATCGTTCCGTCGATGTGGGCGAGGAGAAAGCCCGCCCGGTGGTCGATGGGCGCCGCGGCAATCTCAGCCTTCGTCTTCAGGAGGCGGGGCACCCGGCGGGCGGCGACGTCGACGGCCGGGGGCATCTGACCGACCCCCTCCCCCACGTCGTCGATGCGAATGCTCGCGCGCTGCGGCCGAGGAGGACGCCCGGTCGGCCCCGTCGCGCGGCTCGCGCTCGCCGGGGGCTGGCTGCTCGTCGGGCGCTGGCTGCGCGTCGGGGGCTGGCTGCGCGTCGGCGGCTGGCTGCTCGACGGAACGGAGCGACCCTCGATCGGGCGCTGCGAGCGCGTGCTGACGGGCGGTACACTCGCTCCGCTGTTGACCCGCCGAGCGAACGGCGTCTCCTCGCGCGAGCTCTCCGGCGGGCCGCCGTCCTCGTCGCGCGGCACGCGAGGCCGTTCGAGGGCGCGGGTGTGCCGAGCGCTCGGCGGAGCGCCGCTGCCCGGGTTCGATCGAGCCGGCGCCTGGATGGGCGTCGTCGGCGTGCTCCGCGGCTCGTCGGTAGGCGGCGCCGGCGGCGCGACGGAGTCCGCCTCGGACCGGCGGTCCGCGGTGCGCTCGCGGACCGCGGTCTTGCGCGCGTCGCCGCCCTGGGCGCCCAGGCCCGGCGCAGTCATCCTCCTCTTTTCGCGGGGCTTCATCGCTTCCGAAAACCTACGTCCAGGATCGCGCCCCGGTTCACGGCGTCAATAGCAGGTTCCCGCAGGTCCGCCGCGGCCGCGCCGCGCACGTGCAGGCACGTCACGGCAGCGAGACGATGCCGAGCTCCGCGAGCCGCGTCAGGATCGCGATGACCTCGCCTCCCGGCATCGCGGCGAGATCGATGATGCCCTGCACGCTGGTGGCGCCGTCGACGAGCGACAGCACGAACGCGTCGCGGTGGTCGATCGGCGCCGATTCGAGCTCGCGGCGCTCCCGGAGCATCCGCGGGGCGTGCGCGGCGATCGCGCGGCCGTGCTTCGCGCCCAGGCGCACCGCGACGTCCCCCACCTCGTCCACGCAGACCGGGTTACGCGAACGCGGCCGTCGCGAGGTGACCCCGCTCGCCGGCGGCGAGGTCGACCCGTGCTTCGGCCGTAGTCCGCTGTCCCCGACCGCGCCGAGACCCGGCTGCGTCGTCCGTCGCTTCGGATTTTCCATCTCCGCCCCTCCCCCGTCGTTCACGCGTACGCGCGGCGCCCCCCGGGCGAGCCCTCACTAAGAACCTGCGCGCGGGCACCGTCAAGCCGGGGTATTACGTGGTCATTCCGCGGACCATGAGCCACGCACGTTCACCGGCCCTCGCCGAGCTCGGCACGATCGCGCATCTCGCGCTGCCGATCGCGCTCGCGCAGTTCGGGCTGACGCTCTTCGGCCTCGTCGACGTGGCGGTGCTCGGGCGCGTCTCGGCGGTGGAGCTGGGCGGCGGAGCGATCGGGCGGTCCATCGGGTTCGCCGGGCTCTCCCTCGGCATCGGGGCGGCCGCCGCCCTCGAGCCGCTCGCGTCGCAGGCGGTCGGCGCCGGCTAGCCCGACGTCGCCTGGCGCGCGCTG
>JAQBQL010000201.1 GCA_028287035.1 Labilithrix sp.
GCGTTCGGCGGCGCGCGCGGCCGCACGCCGGAGCGCGGCAGCACGAGCGGTGGGCGCGCGGCGAAGAGCGATCGCTCGGCCCGGCCCGAGCCCGCCGGCAAGAAGGGCAAGAAGGGCGGCAAGCCCGCGGGCGGCAAGAAGGCCGGCAAGAAGGGCAAGCGCCGCTAGAAGGCGCTCAGCGCTTGCGCGGTACGAGCGGGGTGAGCCGCTCGTCCGTCGTTGCCGGGGCGGGCGGCGGATCGGTGGGCGCGTCCTCGAGGAAGGCCGCGAGCATCGCGTCGCGCGCCGAGTCCTTCTCCTTCTTCGTCGAGGCGGGCGGCGGCGGTGCGGTCGAGCGCGTGTGCTCGTCGTGGGCTCCCGCGACCTCGGCGGTCTGACGCGTCTCGCTCGCGGCGGGCGCGCGATGGTCGAGGATCCCCTCGAAGAGGCTGTCGAGCTCGGGGTTCTCGAAGCGCGGGAGCTCGTCGAGGTCGCCCAGCGGTCCGAACGGAGGAAGCGTGTCGAGGTGCGGGGGGACGCTCGTTCCCGGACCGAGCTCGATGAGCTGCGGGGGCGCGCTCGGGCCGACCTCGACGAGCTCGAGGTGCGGGGGCGGCGCGGTGGTCAGCGCGTCGAGGTCACGCGCCGGCGGCAACGTGGTGAGCGTCTCCACCACGACCTCCGCGAGCGGCGGGATCGTCGGCGGGCCGATCTCCTCGAGCTGCGCGAACGACGCGAGCTCCAGCTCGCCGAGACCCGCGAACGCAGGCTCCGTCGACGAGGGCGGCCGCACCGTCTCGGCGTCGGGGTTCTCGACCGGGCGGAGCGCGCGCGGCTTCGTCGTCCGCTCCGGTCCACGCAGATCCTCGGACATGGACGAGGGCGGCGCGGAGTCGTTGCGCGGATCGCGACGGCGCGGGCGGTCACTGCGCGCAGCAGGCGGCTGCGCGGGGGCGGCACGGCTCCCGGAGCGCGGCGTCGGCTCACCGAGGTTCGGCACCCGCCACGGGGCCGGCGAGATGTCCTCGCGCAAGGCGGGCGGGGTCCCGGAGGAGGACGCATCGATCACCGCCACCGGGGGGCGCTTCGTCGCGCCCGCGGCATCATCCTCCCGGATCGACTGGAGCGTCGGCTCCGGAATCGGCCGCGCGAGGAGCTCCATCTCGATCGAGCCGCGGCGCTTCTCGGCGCGCGCCTTCACGACGAAGGCGCGCATCGCCTTCGCCTGCTGGTCGTCGGCGTCGATGGCCTTGACGATGAAGCGCATCGGCTCGGCGCCGGGCTCGGCGAGGCCGACGTCGAACGGCTCCTCGAGGAGGTTCGCGTGCCCGTCGTAGAGGACCTTCACCGGCGGGCGCACGTAGTCGACCGGCTTGTCGGGCGTGCCCATCACGACCGCGAGCTCCCCGGTGTTCAGGGTCACCATGGTGCCCGCGGGATAGATGCCGAGCGCGCCCACCAGCAGCTTCACGAGGGCGCGCTCGGTGCCGTCCGCGGCGCGGTTGCCGAGCATCTGCAGGGCGTCGTCGACGCTGAGACCGCCGCCAGCGCCGGCCCCGCGAAGCTCCGCGAAGGCGCGGGCGACGCCGATGATGCGCGCGAGCAGCGTCGGCGGGCGGCGCCCCTTGTACACGGCGCCGAGGCGATGGGCCCGCCGCATCGACCAGACCTCGTAGAGGAGCGCGGTACGCGCGCGCGCCGGAGCATGCATCCGTCCGAGCGACGTGAGCGCCGCGACCGAGCGCGCCGGTACGCGATCGAGCTCGTCGTCGTTCAGCACGCGCTGCGCCCCGTCACCGCCGCCGAACGCGAGCAGCACCCGCCCCGCGTCGTAGAGGAGCGCGGTCATGGCGGCGTTGGCGAGCACCGCGCGGTCGGCGGTCAGCTGGCGCGCCATCGCGACCGCGAGGATGGCGCTGCCGACCGCCACCGTGGCGGCGTCCATCGAGACCCCGCCGGTCGCCGCCAGGGCGACGAGCATGCGCGCGTCCTCGTCGGCACGCGCGACCACCTGCTGGGCGACGCGCTTCACGCGGCGCGGGAGCTCGAATTTACCGAGCCGCACGTCGCTCAGCACCGACTGGACGGTCAGCACGGACGTCGCGTAGGTGCGGGCGGCGCGCTGGCCGGGGGACTCCTCGCGCGACGCGCCGCTCGCCGCGAACATCGCCTTGCCGCCGGTGATGCCGGGGATCTGGTTCGCATTGATGCGCGGCACGAGCGAGCGATCGCGCTGGACGTCGGCGAGCAGCTTCGCGAAGACCGAGATCGCCCCACGGTCGACGGTGCGGTGGAGCGTCAGCTCGGTGATGCCGCACACCTCGAGCAGCTCCCGGAGCTCGGCGGCGAGGGCGTGCGTGTCGCGCGACGCCTTCAGGATCTGCCGGTTGACGAAGATGGCGTCGCCGAGGAACGAGATCGCCACCTGTTCGACGCTCGCCTTTCCGCAGTAGTCGGCGACGTTGTGCGCGGCCGAGGACGTGAGCGACGTGACCGCGTCGTTGGCGACGTCGGTGTGGAACTGGCACGCCTTCACGACCCGGTAGATCCCGTGGACGACGGCCGCCGACAGCTCCTGGAGCGTGAGCGCGTCCCTGGCCGAGGTCTCGTCGCCGCGTCCGCTCACAGCTCGACCTTCCGGCGTCGCGCGGTCTGTCCCGGGCTCTCGTCGCCGCGCGCCAGGTTCTCCTTGATCCGTACCGCCGCGATCTCGGCAGCCTCGCGCACGGGCGCGGTGTTCCACCAGCGCTTCTTCGCGGCCTCGAGAGCCGCCTCGAGCGCCTCCTCCGACGCCATCCCGGCGAGGAGCTCGGCGCACAGGACGCGCGTCATCTCGGCGGACTCGGTGGGGATGATCTGGTGCTCGCGCAGGATGCCGGCGCACACCTCGGAGGCGCGCCGCGGGCTCAGCGTGTGGAGCGAGTGCAGCCACTGGCGCCGTTCGTCCACGCCGAGCCCGTGGAAGCTTGGCGCCTGGATCTGCAGCACGATGGCCGGGCCGGCGGCGAGCAGCGACCGCTCCGCGACGAGCGAGAGCGCCGCCTGGCGCGCCTGCGCCGACGGATCGTCGAGCATCTTGCGGACCTCGACGCGCACCTCGTCCTCGCGATCACTCGCCATCTTGGTGAGCGCCTCGACGCGGACCGCGAGGTGGGGGCTCCGGCGCGCGCCCTCGAGCGCGGCGGTGGCCTGCGGAGTGCCGAGGCCCGCCAGCAGGTTCACGAGCGCGACGCCGAGCTCGATGCTGGCGGTCTCGAGGAGCCCCGCGATGCGCGCTTCGTTCCCGCGCGCCCAGTGACTGACGTACGCGAAAAGCACGACCCGCAGCGGCTCGGAGCGCGACGCGCCATAGCACGTGGACGCGAGCTCCAGCATCGACGGCTCCGCCAGGACGACGAGCGCGCGCTCGATCCCGCTCACCATCGCCGGCGTGACGTTGCCCTTGATCGCCGGGTCGCGCGCCTCCTTCTCGATCTCCTGGAGGATCGCGCCGAGCGTCGCGGGCGGCAGCATCAGCTGCGTGAGCGCCACCTCGAGCTGCTGCGCGCGCTCCGGAAGACGCAGCACCAGCGCCGCCCGGAGCGCCTCGTACATGTCGAAGATCTCGCGCTGATCGTGGAGCGTGATCTCGTCGGCGGTCCACTCGCGGAGCGCCAGATCGAGCGTCGGCTTCTCGCCGCGGGTGTGCGCGTCGACGTAGGCGTCCGCGAAGGCGTCGACGAAGCGCTCGAGCCAGCGGTCGTCGCTGATGTTGAGCTGCGCGCCCATCGTCGCGCGCTGCAGCGGATCGAGCGCGAGCCCGGCGGCGGCCTCGCCGCTCTCGCGCAGCTGGCTGGCGAGGTTCAGGCGCATCGCACGTCCCTCGAGCGATGCTTCGTGCCAGTCGCGATCGAGCTCGGCGGCCGCGGCGAGCTCGCGCGCGAGGTCGGCGGTGCCGCGCATCACGGCGTCGGCCTCGCCCCCGTCGCCCTCCGCAAAGGACTCGATGGCGACGTACGCGATGTGCTCGAAGCGGCGGTCCCAGAACGCGGTGACCGCGTCGTCCTCGGACGCCGCGCTGTTCATGACGTCGCGGAGGAGGATGGCGACGAGATCGCGGAACTCGTCCTTCGTGAACCCTTCCTTGATCTGGATGTGGCGCACGCCGTCGGCAAAGAGCTGGTAGGGGATGCGGTCGAACGGGATCCGGTCCGGCGCCCACACCGCGGCGCCCTCGAAGAGGAAGGCTCCGGGCCCGACGTCCCACCGCACGGCGCCCGGGTTCGCGGCGAGCGCGTCGTTGATCTGAGCGAGCCCGCTGTCGAGCGCGCGCTGCGCGACCGGATGCGTCCAGCCGTACTGGCGCACGTCGGCGAGGCACGTCCCGACCTGTTTCCACACGCCGGTGAGCCGGAGCTGGATCTCCTTCTTCTCTTCGGGCGAGAGCTCGTCGACGAGCTCCATCGCCTCGTTGCCGCGCGTCCGTAGGCCGCCTTCCTTCTTCGGCTCGGTGCGAACGAGCTGCCCGGCGCGCAGCGCGGCAAGGAGGCCGAGCACCTCGCTGCGCATCGCAGCGGCGTCCTGGAAGCGCTTCTCGCGCTCGTAGGCGAGCGCGCGATCCACGCACGCCACCACCTCGACGGGGAGATCGGGCGCGAGGTTCGCGACCGACGGCGCGGCCTGCGTCGCGGCCATCACGAACGACTCGGCCTCGGTGCGCGCGTGGTTCAGGCGCTTGCCGGTGAGCGCCACGTACATGCACGCGCCGACCGAGAAGATGTCGGAGCGGCCGTCGACCTGCGAGGTCAGGCCGAGCGCCTGTTCCGGCGCGATGTACGAGGGCGTGCCGATGGCCGTTCCCATGCGCGTGGCCTCGACGCCGGAGTCCGGCTCGCGCATCCGCGCCACGCCGAAGTCGAGCACCTTCACCTCGCCCGTCGTCGTGATGAAGATGTTGCCGGGCTTGATGTCGCGATGGACGATCTTCGCCTCGTGGCACTTGCCGAGGAGGTCGAGCACCGTCTCGAAGATGCGCAGCGTCTCCTCGAGGGGGACCTTGCCGCCCGCCCGGTGCCGCAGCTCGTTCAGCGTGCCGCCCTCGAGGAGGTCCATGACGAGGAACGGCTCGCCGCTGTCGCTGATGTCGTCGTCGGTGACGGGGACGCGGGCCGGATGGTCGACGGTGTTCGCGATCTTGCCTTCACGGAGGAAGCGATCGCGGATGTCCTTGTCACGCGCGAACTCGGAGTGGAGGATCTTGACGGCCGCACGCGTGCCGTTGCGGTGCCGGGCAGCGAACACCGCGCCCATGCCGCCGACGCCGAGCAGGTGCTCGAGGGTCCACTTCCCGTTCAGCGCGCTCCCGACGCGCTGCTCCGCCTCACGGACCGGGTCATGTCGCTCCGGGGCGGGGGCCTCCACCATTCAACCCGCGATCGTACACCGGCCAACCGCGATCCACACGGTTCGCGCGGTGATGGGGCGCCTTGCCCGACGGGCACCTGCGCACACCTCGGCGGACGTCCGCCGACTGGGACTTCCCGGCCGGCCTCAGATCGTGAGATCGGCCCGCAGATCGCCCGCTTCGTACTTCGCGAGCTCGTCGGCCAGCGAGTCCGGGACGTCCTTCGAGACATGCACCATGAAACGGACGTACAGGTCTCCGGGCTCCTTGCCCTTGCGCGCGACGCCCTTGCCGCGGAGGCGGAGCTTCGTCCCGCTCGAGGTGCCGGGCGGGACCTTCACGTTGACGTCGCCGTCGAACGTCGGGACCTTCACCTTGCTGCCCTTGATCGCCTCGCTCATCCAGATCGGGACCTCGACCTCGAGATCGTCGCCGTCGCGGGTGAAGCGCGGATGCGGCTCGACGTGGATGACGAGGATGAGATCCCCGCTCGGGCCTCCGTTCGGCGACTCGCCGCCCTGACCGGCGATGCGGACGCGACTGCCCTCGGCGGCGCCGGGCGGGATGCGCACGGTGACCGGCTCGGCCGCGTTCGGGTTCCGCAGCTGGAGCGACGTGCCCTTCACTGCGGACGTAAAGTCGATCGTGAGCTCCTGCTCGTGGTCGCGCCCGCGCTGGGGACCCCGCCGCCGCGCGCCGCCGCCGGCGCGGCCGAAGAGGTCACCCAGGTCGACGCCGCCGCCGGGGACCGCCCCGCTGAAGAGGTCCTCGAGGTTCACGCCGCCGCCGAAGCCGCCGCCCGGGCTTCCCCGGAACCCGCCCCCGCCCCCGCCGGCCCGTGACTGCCACTGCGCGTACTGACGAGCCTTGTCGGGGTCGAAGCCCTCGCGCGTCGATTCGGCGCCGAACTCGTCGTAGAGCTTCCGCTTCCTCTCGTCCCCGAGCGTCTCGTACGCCTGGTTGACGGACTTGAAGCGCGTCTCCTTCTCCTTGTTCCCCGCGTTCTTGTCCGGGTGGAGGTCGCGCGCGAGCTTGCGGTACGCCTTCTTGATCGTGGCCGCGTCGGCGTCGCGGGCGACGCCGAGCGTGGCGTAGAAGTCCTCTGCCATCGGGGCGGGAAACTAAGGCGCGGGGCCTAGCGGTGCAATGGCCGCGCTCCAGGCCCCGGAGGATTGCAGGGAACGCGGCCGCGAATCGCGTGCGAGGGTACGATCGAACGATGCTTCCCGGGGCCGGCCCTCGTCTCGCGCTCGCCGCCTGCGCAGCGCTCGCTCTCTCTTCCCTGGCCCTCGCGTGCCGGCCCGCGCCCTCCCCGCAGGACGCGACCACCGACAAGCCCGCGGGCGATCCGGCAGCAGACGACGCCGCGGCGATCGGCGACGGATCGGTCCTCGACGCGCAGGCAGCCTTGCTCGTCGATGCCGCCGCGCGTGTGTCCACCGGAACGCCGGCGCCCACTGCCGATGACGACCCGATGGCCAACCATCACATGGCCCGTCAGGAGCTGATCGACCTCTTCGCCATCAAGGATTTCACCGACGAAGAGAAGAAGCGCATCAAGCCCGAGCAGTTCCTGAACAGCGTGTTCGGCTCCGAGGGCCCGGGGCGCATGAGCCAGGGCAACAAGGCCATCGCCCGTCACGCGATCAGCAAGAGGCAGTGCCTCGCCGGCCTGCAGGGTGTCGTGCTGCAGACCCCCGAGCAGCGGGCGAAGTGCGGCGGCGCCGAGAACATGGTGCCCGTGTGGATCAAGGGCAAGGAGGCGTGGTTCTGCATCGACGTCTTCGAGTTCCCGAACAAGGCGTGCGAGCTCCCCTTCGTGTGGACGCCGCCGACCCTCGCGAAGAAGGTCTGCGAGCTGCAGGGCAAGCGCCTCTGCGCGCAGACCGAGTGGAACATCGCCTGCCGTGGTGACCCGAACGGCGGCGACGATCAGCGCTACGCGTACGGCGACCGCCTCGACCTCGACATCTGTCACACGAACCTGCGTCACCGGCAGCCGTGCGTCGTGAAGGACGCGAAGAGCGCGTTCGACACGTGCACGACCGACACCGAGCCGTCCGGCTCGTACCCGAAGTGCCGGTCACGCTTCGGCGTGTTCGACCAGCACGGCAACGTCGCCGAGGTGATGATGCGCCGCGAGGGCGACCAGGTCTTCACGCAGCTGAAGGGCAGCGCGTGGTTCTACAACGAGCTCGCGAAGGAGCCCGGCGAGCCCACGCCCGAGAGCACCACGAACAAGCAGGGCGCGTATCCCGACCACTGCAACTTCGACCCGCGCTGGCACGTCGAGCCGATCGAGAACGCGTTCCACGTGAACTACCACCTGGGCTTCAGGTGCTGCAAATCGATCCCCTGATGCTCAGCGCGCGAGGACGGGACGCGGCGTCGTGGCGTGAACCTGCGAGTCGCGCGCGCCATTGGCCGCCTCGAGCCGCTTGGCGCCTTCCTTCATGAGGTGCGTGGCCGCGAGGCTGAGGGCGGTCATCCCGATCTTGCGGGCGGCCTCGCCCCAGAAGGACGGACGCGCCGGCGGCGGATTCAGCGCCGGGCCGAGCGCGCGCCCGAGCCGGTAGCTGATGCTCTTCTCGCGCCGGCGTTCCATCGCGGCGCCGAGCGCATACGCGGTGGCGGCAGCGAGCACGGCGACACCGAGCACCGAGATCGCGACGGGCACCGCGAGCTTCTTCGCCTGCTGCGCAACCTCCGTCACCTGGTGGCGCCGGTTGTCGAGCGCATCCATCGTGCGGAACAGCCGGGACCGGATCGCGTTCGCGCGCGTCTCGAGGCGGGCGCGCTGGTCGTCGATCGACACGACGGTCTTGTCCGAGCTGCTCATGCGATGTGCTCCTTCAACTGCTTCACGTCGTTGTTCAGGCGGCTGCGCGTCTTCTCGAGCGGCGCCTTCGGCAGCATGCCATAGCCGACGTACCCGAGCACCCCGGCAAGCACGAGGAACCCCCCCGCGACCGCGAGGGCCACGAGCGCCGTGCCCCCGAGCGCCAGGACGAGGGCGACGCCGAGCAGCGCGAGGCCGATCAGCGCGGCGCCGAAGGCGATCCCGAACAGGACGCCGGAGCGCTTCACCTGGAGGATCTCCTCGCGCGCATCCGCCTTCGCGAGCTGCACTTCGAGGCGAACGAGCTCCTTGGCTTCGTCGAGGGCTTCGCGGACGAGATCCGTGGTCGACACCTCGTCGAGGGTGGACCCGAGGGCGTCGTTGGTCGGGCGAGGCGCGTCGAGGTTCATGGCCGTTCCGCGTGCAAGCTCGGGGCCGCGCGACGCCCACGAAAAAGCCCGCAGGAAGCGGGCCTCTCCGGGTTCAATTCTGCCCCGCTGTGGTCGAGGTCTGCGGCGCGCTGACCCCGCGGGGGTGGTCAGTAGCGCTTCGTCCAGATGGCGTCGCTCTGCAGCTTGCCGGCGTCGCCCACGGTGGTCTGGAGCGACCAGTTCGCCCGGAAGCGCCACTCCACCGTCGCGAGGTTCACGTCCGGCTCGGTGATCGGGGGCGTGCCGAGCACGTGCTCGAACGCGATCGAGAGCTTCCGCGCGAGCTGGATCTCGATCTCGGGCGCCGGATTGGCCGACCGCGAGGTGTCGATCTTCGCCTGGGCCTGGATGCCGGTCAGGTCATCGAGCGCCTCGGTGAGGCCCTGCGCGGCGAAGCCGCCGCCCACGCCGACCGCGGCCTTGGTGGTGCCGTTCGGCGCGCCCTGCGCCGGCGGAGCGTTGGCGCCGTCGGCGGTGCCGAAGAGGATCATCGCGAGCACCTCGTTGCGGGGCCGTGGAGGATCCGAGCGCAGGGTGACCTTGCCCGTCTTCACCGGACCGACGAAGTCGGCGTAGATGTGCGAGCCGTCGTCGGCGACCCACTCGGCCGTCGCGACCACGATCGGATTCGACGTGTCCTCGGGCTGGAAGGTGATGGTCCCCTTCTCGATCGTGAAGCTCTTGCCCTGGACGTCGACCTTGCCCTGTTTAAGCTCGATCCGCCCGCTGATCTCGGTCTTGTCGGCGATGTGGATGTGCGGCTGACCGCCGAGGACGATGCGCGCCATGTTGCCGGAGACGACGGTGATCTCGCCGAGCTTCACGTCGACGTCGAGCGTGACGGGGCTCGCCGTCGCCTCGACGGGGGCGACCGGCTCGAGGTCGGCCTTCGACAGCGGCAGCTTCACGAAGTTCTTCTCGGTGCGGAACACGCCGACGCGCACCGCCTCGTTCGAGCTGAGCTCCTGGACGCCGGACTTCAGCTTCTGCGGCAGCGTCAGGTCGGCGGTCGGCACCTCGACGGCGATCTTGATGTTCTTCCCGTCCACAGAGCCGACCGCGTTGATCGCGACCTTCCCCGAGATCGCGCCGAGGCCCGTGCCGCCGATGTTGAGATCGAGCGGGCGGCGCTTCGGGATCTCGATCTGCGCCTGCGCGGTGTCGAGGCCGAGGCCGCGCATCTTCGCGTTGGCAGAGCCGGTGAGCACGCCTTCGGTGCCGCGCAGCGACAGGTCGTCGAGCTTGATGACGCCGCCCGGCAGGAACGACACCTTCGCGGTGACGTCCTTGTACTCCTCGCCGAACGCCGCGAGCTGCAGGTTGCCGTCGTGGAAGTCGACGTTGCCCTCGAGGGTCGGGTCCTTGAACCCGGGCGCGAGCTTCACCGTCGCGTTCGCGTCGATGCGCCCGTCGAGCTCGTTGACGGCGCCGCCCACGAACGGACGGATGGCCGCGGCCCGGAAGCCCTTCGCCTCGAGATGGGCCTCGGTGGGGCTCGAGCCATCGGGCGTCGGCACGAGCTGCGCGCCCCACGCGAGGCCGGTGCTCGCGCGGAGGTCCACGAACCCGTCGGTCTGATCCAGCCGCGCCGTGGCGGTGACCTTGTTGTCGCCGGTCACGACCGTGATCTTGCCGCTCTTGTACTGCGCCTGGCCGATCTTGAGATCCTGGAAGGCGATGTTCGTGTCGAGCTTCGCGTCCTTGTGGAGGTCGGTGATCGCGATGGTGCCGCTCACGTTGCCGCGCACGCGGCGGTCGGCGAGCGGAGCGACCGACTGCAGCGGGAAGCTCGCGAGCGCGACGTTCGCCGAGCCGCCCCAGTCGAGGGGCTTGCCGGGCTGCGGCTCGAGGAGGTCTTTCACCTTCACGTCGAAGTGGGCGTTCGCGGTGAGCGCCTCCTTCTTGCCGGTCTTGACGACGGCCGCGAGGTCGGCCTTCTGGCCGTCGTAGGTGACGTCGACGTCCGCGTCGGCCGCGAGCTTCGCGGAGAGCGAAGGCGACCGGACCTCCCGCGCGTGGGCCCACATCGTGAGCTTCGGCTCGAGGGCGGTGCCCGAGAAGCTCATCTCCGCCTCGATCGTCCCGGGCATGCTCTTCATGCCGGCGATGTCGGGTAGCTGCGCGAGCGGCCGCTTCGGGATGACGAAGCGCGCGTTCACCGGGGTCTTCTCGAGCAGGGCGACGGCGCGGTCCGGATGGGCCACCATCTCCTCGTACGGGAGGATCGACTTCGCATCGAACCCCACCAGCGTGCCGTGCGCGTCGACCGCGTGGAAGGCGACCTCGCCGAGGCCCGACGTCGCGTCGACGAGCGTGTCGAACGAGGCGTCGACGCCCTCGATGCGCCACGGCTGGATGCCGGTGACCTTCTCGCCGTGCGTGGGGTCGTGATCCGGCTCGCGGACCGAGACGCCTGCCGCGGTGAGGCCACGCGTGTGCACGTGGATGGTCGCCTCGGGCGGGACCTTGTCGCTGTCACGCCGCACCGAGCCGGCGACCACGAGCTGCCCGGCGAGCTCGCTCACCGGAAGCGTGTCGGCCGGGACGAAGCTCGTGAGCTTCGCGAGGTCCAGCGTGGCGGCGAACCGGGCGCGGCCGTGGGCGCGCTGCCAGGTCCGCGGGTCGGTCGGGCTTCCCGGTCCGATCTCGAGGCGCGTCGTGGCGAGCTCGACGCGCCCGGCCTCGGCGAGCTCGGCGACGAGGTCGAGATCCACCGTCCGTCCGTCGAGCTTCGTGTCGAGCTTCGCGCGGGCGCCGTTGATCTGTCCCGCGGAGAGGTTGTCGACCTGGAGGTGGAGGTCGCCCGACGCGCCCGTCCCGCGGAGGCGAACGTCGCCCTTGATGCCGATCGTGCCGCTCCTCACGACGCCGTTCTGACCGGCGAGCTGCGCGACCCGGACGAGGTCCAGCGACGGGCCGTCGACGACGAGATGGATGTCGTTTCCGTTCTTCTGCACGTCGGCGCGCAGCGGCTCGCCGAGACCGGTGATGACCGCGCCGCGCACCGCGAGGCTGGGGCCGCCGATCGAGACGCTGTCGGCGTGCACGCCGACGTTGCGGCCGCCGCGGACGATGTCGATCTGCCCGTCGCGAACGACGATCGTGTCACCCGCGTCGACCGTGCCGCGCACGTCGGCGACGCCGATCTTCTGCCCGCCGGCGACGATGCCGCCCGCGTGGACGCCGACCTGGACCACCGGGCGGTCCATGCTGCCGGTCGCGGTGGCGAGCACGTTCAGGTTGTCGACGGTCTGCGTCTGGTAGGCGACCTTGTCGGCGACGAGCTTGGTCTTCGCGGAGAGGACCTTCGTGCCGAGATTGACGGTCCCATCGGCGTCGACCTTGGCGCGCCCCTTCATGTCCTGCCCGACCACGGGCAGACGCGAGAGGTCGTCGATGTCCGAGTGGACCTGGCCCACGACGATCTTGTCGGTGCCGACCGTGTGCATGTCGACGTTGAACTGCGCGCGAGCGCGCGGGTCGTCGAGCCGGCCGGTCACGTGCGCCGTCGCGTCGGTGAACTCGCCCTTGGCGTTGAGCACCGGGAGCGCCTGCCCGGCGACGGTGCCGGGCTGCGTGGCCACGACCGCGTTGCCGCTCATCGCGCCGCTCTTCGCGATGGCGACGTGCGCCGTCGTGTCGAGGCCGACGTCGGACGCCGGCAGCGACGCCATGATCCCGTGGAGATCGATGTGCCGGATCTGGACCTGCGCGTCCGCCTTCGTGCCGTCGCTGATGTCGACGTGGCTGTCGACGTCGACGGTTCCCTTGCCGACGGCGACGTGCGCCTTGGCATCGATCTTCGGGAGCTCGCCGTGCGCCTCGGCATGGAGCGTCACCTCGTCGACGACGAGCTCGCCGAACGTGGAGCGGACGCCCTCGCCGTTCGGATCGCGGCCGTCGACGACGGCGTCGATCTTCTGGCCGTCCATCCCGCCGTGCGCCTGCGTCGGCACGCCCGCGATGACGCCGTCGAACGCGCCTTCGACGCCCATGTCCTTGCCGGTCGCGGACGGCATCGAGAGCTTGGCGCCGATGCGACCCCGCGGGTCGACCCCGCGCGGCAGCCCGCGTGTCACGAGGTCGACGCGATCGAGGTCGGCCTTGATCAGCTTCCCGTCGTAGTGCGCCTTCGCGGCGAGCGCGTGGAGCTCGGCATCGACCGGAGGCGCGCCCGGCGCCTGACCGTGGACCCAGGCGCTCGTGAGCGCGATCGAGGGGGCCTCGACCGCCACGCCGCGCGCGTTGGGGTCGGCGGGCGTGGGCGGAGTCGGGGTCCTGGCCGCGAAGGCGTTCGCAATGCGGAGGTTGCCCGCGGGGTCGCCGTCGATCGCCGCGTCGACGTGCCCGAGCGACACGAGGTCGACCGGAACGAGGATGTCACCCTTGCCGAACAGGAAGGACCGCGCCGCCTGGAGGGTGCGAAGGTGAACCGTGGCGCCGTCCACGTAGAGGACCTGCATCCCCGTCGGGTCCTTGATGCGCACGCGCACGCCGTCGATGCCGCGCAGGCCGAGGCCGCCGATGTCCTCGATCTTGATGTCCCCGGCGAACTGCTTGCCGAGGATGCCGTTCACCTGGCTGGCGACGACGCGGCGGGTGGCCGGCGTATCGAGGTGGACGACCGCGGCGGCGGCGGTGGCGGCGACGAACGTGACGGTGGTGCCGACGACGGCACCGATCACACCCAGAACGCGGCGCGCTCGGCTGCGGCGGGCATGGGGAACTGCGAGCGGCATCTCAGTAGGCTTCTCCGATCCCGATGTTGATTGCGATTGGGATGCCACCGATGAAGGTCTGCGGCTCGCGCTCCTGGGGGAGCACGTTCGGATCGCTCGAGCTGATGACCCGCGTCGTCTGGAGGCCGGGAATCCGGTACCCGATGTCGAGACGGATGGGCCCGGCCGGCGTGTCGTAGCGCCCGCCGATGCCGCACGAGAGGTGCAGGTTCTGGAACTGGTAGGTCAGCTCGCGTGGCGAAACGTCGCTGGCGTCGCAGAAGGTCGCAGCCGAGAGCGGGCCGTTGATGGTGAAACGGACCTCGGTCGAGGCCTCCCAGAGCGAGAAGCCGCCGGTCGGGCTCCGGCACTTGTCACCGCACTGCTCGTTGATGTTCTGGGCGGCGATGTCGGGCGTCAGGAAGGGCACGATGTCATACGGGCCGACGCCGCGGACCGTGTAGCCGCGGTTCGAGGTCGGGCCGCCCGAGAAGAAGCCGCGGAAGTAGGTGATCTGGTAGTCGCGCGTGCGGTCCTCGGACTTCTGCTCGACGTTCTGGATGCCGTGCGGGCCGGACTGCACGTAGTCGCCGTAGTTCTGCGCGGTCATCACGCCGATCGTCGCGCGCGACGCCCACACGATCTTCTTCGTCACGGGGACGTACACGCGAGCCTCGGGCTGGATCTTCACGTCGTTGGCGCTGCCGCCGAAGATCTGCCCGGCCACCTGCAAGGTGTTGCTGAGATAGAACCCCTTGTGCGTGTGGAGCTTGTCGTCCCGGAAGTCGAACGCGGTGAAGAGCTCCGGATACGACAGCACGATGAGCCCGAGCGTCGGGTCGCCGCCGCCCAGGTACCCGAACGGGTACTCGACCTGCGTGTTGTGCGAGATCGCTGCGTAGAGCTTCCAGATCGTCCGCTCGAGGCCGATCGAGTTCCGGAACTCGGCGTAGCCGATGACCGGCTGGTCCTTGGGCGGGTCCGGGTTGATGAGCAGCGGGAAGACGTTCACCTCGGGCTTGTCGAAGAAGTTCGTGCGCGCCTCGGGGAAGCCGGGCTGCTTGAACTCGAGGCGGAGGCGCTCCTCGGGGAAGAAGTGGCTCGGCGCGACGAGGTTGTTGACGCGCATCGGGTAGAGGACGACGCCCGGGCGGAAGTCGACCGTGAACTGGCGGAGGCCGCCGAAGAAGTTCCGGTTCTCCCAGCCGATGAGCCCGTGCACGTCGGTCTTCAAGGCGTCGAACTCGAGGCCGCCGCCGAGCCGGATCGTCCGGAGCCGCGCCGGCTCGAGCTTCACGTGGAGCGGCACCACGCTGGGACCGTCGATGGGACCCTTCGTGCCCTGGGACGGCGCCTTCTCCGCGGCCTTGCCGCCGTTCTCGCCGCCCTCGTCCTTCGGCTTCTCGTTGCCGTTGGCGTCGATCTTCGCGTCGGGCGACGGCTTGCCGCCAGGCACGTCGGGTGAGATCTCGACGCCGGCGAGCACGCCGAGGTCGAGGAGCGCCTGCTGCGCATCCTCGAGCGCCTGCTCGGAGTAGGGACTGCCGGGCTTGATGTCGATGGTCCGGCGGATGTTCTTGTCGGGGAGCTGCCCGAGCCCTTCGATGGTGATCTCCCCGAACGTGCACTTCGGGCCGGCGTGCACCGAGAGCACGATGTCCGTCTTGTGCTGGACGATGTCGACCGCAGCGTCGGCCTTCACCTTGGCGTACGCGTAGCCGCGATCGCTGAGGGCGCGCCGCACGAGGCCCTCGGTCTTGTCGAACGTGTCCTCGTCGAAGGGCTCGTTCACGAGGAGCCCGTTGGCCGCCGCCTTCCGCGCCGCGTCGGCGACGTCCTTCGGCAGCCCGTCGAGGCCGTCGACGTGGACCTCGCGGATCATCACCGCTTCGCCCTCCTCGACGATGATCTCCACGCGCACGTGGTTCTTGTCGATGGTGTGGACGCGGCCGGCGCGCGCGTGCACGTCGTAGTAGCCCTTCGAGTGATAGAAGGCCTCGACGCGCGCGAGGTCGCGCTGCAGGACGAAGCGATCGAAGAGCGAGTACTCGAAGAGGATCCCGCGGAAGAGGAAGAGGAACTTCGAGGTCTCGCTCGTCGCGATCTTCCCCTCGATGTCGTCCTCGTCCAGCTTGTTGGCGCCGCGGATCTGGATCTCGTTCACCGAGGACTTTCCCTCGGGGATCGTCTTGCAGCCGCCGAGCGCAAGGGATGCGACGACCAGACCCAGGAGCGCAACGCGCTCGAGACGCTCGATAAGGGAAGCCACCATCCGCGCGGCGTTCGTTAGCAAGGTCGGAACCAGGGCCGAGCGGTGCGGATCGCCCGTTGCAGACGGACGATCGGGGGCACGCCTCGCCAGCGGCCGGGCATTTCCGCCACGGAGCGGGCCGCTGTCCGTGGCGGGAATGTTGCAAAGCGCGCGACCGCAGCGCGTGCTGGACGCCGGAACCCCGCGCTCTCCGCGGTGGTACGCGGCGTGCTCGGCGGCCGCTCGATGCGACGCGTGCGAATCGGAACGGCGCTCGCCGCGGGCTTCCTTGGCGTTGCGGGCCTCGCGGCCTGCGGGTCGGGGAAGCTTCCCGCGCCGCTGCCCTACGCGAAGCAGCCGACGTCGGCGCTCATCGTGGCGGAGTTCCCGCCGCCCCCCGGCCGCGTCGAGATGATCCCGGCGCGCCCCAAGGACACGGCGGTCTGGCTCGATGGCGAGTGGACCTGGGAAGGCGGCCGCTGGATGTGGAAGCAGGGCCGCTGGGTCGAGCCGCCGCCCGGCGCGGTGTACTCGCCCTGGACCGGCACCCGCAACCCGCTCGGCACCTACTACGTGGCGCCCGGGACCTGGCGCGACGCGAAGGGCGCCGATCTCCCGGATCCGCCGGCGCTCGCCGCTGCGAAGACGCGGGCCGGTACCGTGATCGGGCCCGACGGCGCCGAGGTCCCGGCGACCCCGAACGTGCGCCCGGAGAACGGGCGCGAGGGCGACCACCGCAACAAGGGTCGGGACACCAAGCCGCCCGAGACGCCCTCCGGCGCGACGGCGACCGGCACCGAGCCCAAGCAGGGCAACCAGGACGGCGGGGCCGAGACGCTGCCCGCACGCAAAGAGGCTCCGGAAGCGGATGCCGGCACCGAGTAGGATGGGCGCGTCTTGAAGGATCTCGTCGTCGTCATCGGGCTCGTGCTCGCGTCGGCCGTGCTCGTGACGGCGCACGTCGCGATCGTCTACGGGCTCGCCTTTCGCCTGCCGCGCTGGCGCGCGCTCGTCGCGTTCTTCGTCGCGCCGCTCGCGCCGTTCTGGGCGTTCCAGGAGAAGATGCGCATCCGCGCCTTCCTGTGGGTCGGCGCGCTCGTGATCTACGTCATCGCGACGATCCTCTCGCGGGTGTGAGCGTCGCCGCGAAGGCGCGCGCCGCCGCCTCGATCGCGGCGTCCTCGCCGTCCATGTCGATGGGGACCGGGCTGCCGTTGAGGCGGTCGAGCGCGCGCTTCGCGTAGCCGCGCACGAGCGGGTACGGATGCGTGAGCTGAGCGGCGAGCACCGGCAGCGCCGCCCGATCGCCCGCCGCGCCGAGGACGTGGAAGGCGACCGCCTGCTCGTGGGGCTTGCCGCGCTCCGCCGTCGCCACGATGACGTTCGCGTCGAGGTCGCCGTACAGCGCCCGCAGGGCGGCACGATCGTACGGACGCTTCCACCACGACTCCATCGTCATTGCGAGCGACAGGACGGTGCGGTCGGCGTGGCAGAGCGCGCACTCGATGGGTCGGTCGAGCAGCACGCGCTCGGGATCGTTCGGCGAGCCGATGCGGTGGTAGCGCGAGAGCGATCCGTCGAGCGCGAGGTTCTTCTTCGGCATGTGACAGGAGAGGCAGCGCGCCCCCTCCCCCGCCGGGTCGTGGTGCGCGTGCGCGCGCAGCGCCGCCGGGGTTGCGTACTCGGCGTGGCACCCCGTGCAGAGTGCATCTTTCTCGGCGGCGCCGAGCGCGCGCAGACGCTTCGTGCCGTCGGGCGCATGCGGATCGTGGCACCCGGCGCACGAGAGCTGCGACGCGCAGGCGCCGAGCAGGAGATCGCGAGCCTCGCCGGAGTTGATGTTGCTCCCGCCGCCGCGCCCGTGACGGGCCCCGCCCTCCCAGGTCGGCTCGTAGCCGGAGAAGAGCACCTGGTGACAGCGGGCGCAGGCCCGGTTGATCGCTGCGGCCCGCGTCTCTCGGGCCGACAGCTCGCCCTTGCCGGCGAGCTTCGGAAACGTGACGCGGAAGAGCGGCGAGGCCGGCTCGAGGGACGGCAGCCTCCGCGGGTCCGCGACGTGCTCGGCGGCGCCGAGGTGGCATGACTCGCAGCCGATGCCGAGCTCGACGAGGTGCTCGCGCCGGAAGGAGCGACGGACCGCCTCGACCGCAGCGGGCAGCGTGCGCTCGCTGCGGGCGCCGTGCAGGACGGAGAGCTCGGCGTCGAGCGCCGACGCGAGCCCGCGATCGTCGGTCACGGACCACACTGCGCGGCGAGCAGGCGGCAGCAGCGGGTCGACGACCTCGCCCTGGTACGGCCTCGCGCGCGGACCGGCGAGGGCCCCGAGCACGGTGTCCACGAACGGCGCCGTGTTGTGACAGAAGATGCACGTCTGGTTCCACGCCGGCCCGGCCCGGAGCCCCGGCCGCTCGTTCACCATGACCGAGTAGCCCTTGTAGCGGAGCGCAGCGGGCGTGCCCTCCTCGCTCGCATGGACCCAGCTGACCGGGAGGACGAGCTCCTCGGACGGCCCGGACGCGAGCTCGGCGTCGGGGCGCGCCGCCGCCACCGCGACGCCCGCGTAGTCCTCGCGATGGTTCCCGCCGATGACGCGGGTGACGCGGAACACGCCGGAGCCGAAGCGCTTGGAGGTCAGCGTCACGAAGCGCGCGCCGCCGACCGTCTCGAGCTTCGCGGTGTCGCCGTGGAACGAAAAGACGGTGCCGTCGAACGGACCGCCGATGACCGCCTGCGACGCGTCGCGCGTCATGTTGTGCATGGGGGTGCGGAGCCACGCCTCGACCTTGTCGCTGTGGCACCTCGCGCAGGCGGCGGTGCCCGCGTAGTCGGCGCGGAGGACGTTGCTCTGCACGACGCGCGGCGTCCCGGCGGGCGGCGGCGAGGACGATCGGGCAGAGGGCGGCGAGGGCGAGCAGCTCGCGGCCAGCGCGGCGACCCCGACCCCGAGCGACAGCGCGAGGCCGCGGATCAGGCGAGCCATTCGCCGGCGCGCATCAGGATGCGCCCGTGCTCGTGCAGGCGCTCCATGAAGCCGCGGCGCAGATCCGGTGACTGGATGCGAGCGGCGCGCGCGAGGAGGCGGCCGCGGGCGAGGTCGATCGCCCTCCGTGCACCCTCGAGATCGCCGCGCCCTCGCAGGCCCTCGGCGTGACCGATGTGCACGAGCGCCTCGCCCTCGATCGTCCCGCCGAAGTGCTCGAGCAGCCGCATGCCCTCCGCACCGGCCTGGTAGGCGCCCTCGGCATCGCCGCCGTCGATCAACATGAGGGCGAGGAGACCGAGCGCACCGGCGCGCTGCGGAGGCGCGCTCACGAGCAGCGGCAGCGCCTGGCGCGCCTCGGCCGCAGCCCGGGCCGGGTCGCGACGGCTCAGGTGGATCGCACCGGCGCGGTACGCTCGCGCGAGGCCCTCACCGATGGGATCGCGCTGCTGGACGAACCCGTCGATCGCCTCGGTGAGCGCCTGCACCGACTCGTCGGTGCGGAGCGAGCGGCTGAAGAACTGGCCGAGGTGCATCTTCGCGTCGTTGCGGACCTTCGCGAGCCCGAGCCGCTCGGCCGACGCGATGGCCTCGAGGAGCACCTGCTCGGCGGCGCTGAACTGACCGAGCTGGAGGAGCGCGAAGCCCGCGTTGTCACGCTGGCGGGCGGCATTGCGTTCGTCGCCCACGAGGTCGAAGCCGGCGACCGCGTCGAGCGCGAGGTTCGAGGCCGGCTCGAAGTCGCCGAGCCACACCGCACGAGACACGCGGGCCGCGAGGAGGAACGCACGCGCCGCGGGCTCCCGCTCCACGACGTCGCGACCATCACGCTCGATCCGCGAGATGAGCGCATCGGCAACGGGAAACGCGCCGGCCGTGATGAGGCGCACCGCGATGCGCGCGAGCGCGATGACCCGCGGGCCGGTGAGGCGCGCGCCCGGCGCGAGCTCGAGGTCGCGGAGGCCCATGGCGAGCGCCTCGGCCTCGGCGTGCTTGCCGAGGTTCATCGCGGCATCGACGGCCTCGGCCACCGCGACGAACCAGCCGTCCGAGGACGGCGCGAGCTGCGTCATCGCTGCTGCCGCATGCCCGGCCGCGTCCTGGTGCTCGCCTTCCCAGCGGGACGCCTCCGCGAGGAGCAGCTGCAGCTGGCCGAGCGACTCGCCGGTCGCGCCGGCCCGCACCGCGTTGTCGGCGCGTCGCCGCGCGGCCGCGAAGTCGTTGCCCTCGAGCGCCTGCACGGCGGCGCGCGCGTAGGAGGATGCGGCCTTGTCGAGCGCCGCGCCGCGCTCGAAGTGCTCGGCGAGCACCATCGCCTCGTGCTCCCCGATCTCCGACAGCCAGTCGCCGGCGAGCCGGTGCCCGAGCTGGCGGTCGTCGGGGGTGAGCATCTGGTACGCGGCGTCGCGCACGAGCGCGTGCCGGAACTGGTACTCGTGCTCGCCGGGGAAGCGAGACACGTCGCGGCGCTGGACGATCTCCTGGCGCGAGAGCTCGCCGAGCCAGTCGTCCACCTCGGTGGTGTCGTAGTCGCCGCCGGTGAGCGCGACGAGCCCGCCCCGCCAGAACACCTCGCCGAACACGCTCGCCGCGCGCAGCACGCGGCGCGCCATCGGATCGAGACGGCCGAGGCGCGCCTCGACCATGGCCAGCACGGTGCCGGGCAGGGACCACGCGGCGCCCTCGGGACGGACCCCGGACGCGGGCCCCTCCGCATGCGCGGCGGTCTGGTCCTCGGCGAACGCGCGGATCAGCTCCTCGAGATAGAAGACGTTGCCCGATGCGCGGTCGAGGAGGCGCGCCACCTGCGCCGCGTCGACGCTGTCGCCGAGGACGTCGCGGACGAGGCGCTCGCCGGCGCGCCGCACGAGCGGCCCGAGGCGTATCTCCTGGAGGCTGCGCTGCTCCCACAGGCTCGGGAACGTTTCGTGGACCTCGCCGCGGGCGATCGCGAGCACCATGAAGGGGCGCTCGCTGGCGACGCGGAGCGCCGAGTCGAGGAAGCTGACGCTCGGCCCGTCGCCCCAGTGCAGATCCTCGATGACGACGACGAGCGGAGCGGCCTTCGACTCCGCGAGCACCAGGTCGCAGAAGGCCCGGCGCATCTGGTCGCCCATGAGCATGGCGTCGTGGCGCGCCGCACGGAGCTGCACGCTGGCGACCTCGGGGAAGTGGACGCTCGCCACCTCTCCGAGGAACTCGGCGACCCGCTGGACGTCGGCCTCGGGCACGTGGCGGCCGACCCGGGCGCGGAGCTTCTGCTGACGGACGAGGGGCGCCTCGGCGCCGCTGATTCCCGCGGCGCGGCGGAGCATGCGCGCGAGCAGGCTGAAGGGCGAGCCCTCGCTCATCGCGTCGCCGCGCGCGAGCCACGGCTCGACGCCCGCCATCTCGCGCGTGCGGTGCAGGAGCTCGGCGGTGATGCGCGACTTGCCGGCACCCGCCTGCCCGGTGACGAGGACCGCACGGGCCACGGGCTCGTCCACGCACTCCTGGAAGATCCCGATGAGCGCGGCGAGCTCGCGCTCCCGGCCCACGAACGGCGTGGGCTTGCCGAGCAGCGTGCGGGCGCTCGTCTCGCGCTCGCGGAGGCCGCGGATGAAGAGCCCTCGATCGTCACCGCCGACGTCGAAGCGCATGTCGAGGAGGCCGGCGGTGGTCTCGTCGAGGAACACCGGGCTCTCGCCGTGCAGCGTCTCGGCGGTGCTCGCATGCTGGCGGCGGCGAGCGCTCGCGAGCATCCCGGCGGCGCGCTCGATGACCTCTCCGACGTGGCTCCGCCCGGTCATCGTCGCGAGTCCCGTGGCGAGCGCGACCTGCCCGCCCAGCAGGTGTGACCGGAGCTGCAGCGCGCAGCGCGCCGCATGCGCCGCCTGATCGCTCGCGCCGCCCTTGCCGGAGAGCGTGATGACGATCGAGCCGTCGGCGAGGATCTCCGCCTCGCCCCCGTACGCAGCCACCACGGTTCGCGGATCGAAGCTCGCCGCGACGGTGTCGAACGCGTTGCCGCCGAACGACGTCGAGATCGGGATGTCGTCGGTGCCCTCGATCGCGGGGATCGTCCCCATCACGACGCTGACCAGCCGGCGCTCGCTGCCGGTGAGCGCCTTCATGACCGGCAAGCTCGCGCGCTGGGCGGGGCTGTCCGCGAGCGCGGTGAACGCGTCGAGCTCGCGCAGCACCGCCGCGCCGTTGGTCGGCCGCGCGCCCGCGTGCTTGGCGAGCATGCGCGCGATGAGGTCGTCGAGACCGGCGGGCACGTCGAAGCCGCACTCGCGCAGCGAAAGCGGCTTCTCGAGCAGGATCTTCGCGAGGAGCGCCGCGATGTTGTCGCCGGCGAACACCGGGCGTCCGGCGAGGCACTCGTAGAGCATCGCGCCGAGCGAGAACACGTCGGCCCGGGCGTCGATCTCCTTGGCGCCGCGCGCCTGCTCCGGCGCCATGTAGCCGGGCGTTCCCACCATCACGCCGCTGCGCGTCGACGGCCGCGTCGCGTGCATGAGACGCGCGACGCCGAGGTCGAGCAGCTTGAGGCTCTCGAACTTCTCGAACGGCAGGAAGACGTTGGACGGCTTGATGTCGCGATGGACGATGCCGCGCTCGTGAAGCACCGCGAGCCCCTCGGCGACGCGCCGCGCGACGGTGAGCGTCTGGTGGAGGGTGAGCCCGGAGCGCTCGAGGCGTTCGCCGAGATCGATGCCCTCGAGCCATTCCATCGCCAGCCACGGCCGCTGGCCGCTCTCGACGCCGTGACCGACGTACTTGACGATGCGCGGATGGTTCACGTCGGCGAGGATCTGGGCCTCGCGCTTGAAGCGCTCGGCATCGCGCGACGACGCGTGGAGCAGCTTGACGGCGACGAGGCCGCCGGTGACGCGGTCCTTGGCGCGGAACACCTCGCCCATGCCTCCGGCGCCGACGAGCCGCTCGATCTCGAAGCGCCCGGCGATGATCGAAGTCTGGGGCACGGTACGAGAGTAGAGACAACGGCACTCCAGGCCTAGATGGAACCGATGGTGAGTGCCCGGTGAGTCGCGGTACGCTTGGCGCCGCGTGAAGAAGAAGACGACGACGGCGCCCCCGAAGACGAAGGCCTCGCCCAGGAAGGCACGGGCGACCACGGCCAAGGCGCCCGCGAAGCGGCCGAAGCCCGCGGCCGCCGTCGCGGTCCCGCAGCTGCCGGCAGAGCGTCCGCTCACCGACGAGGAGCGCGAGGCCATGGCAAAGGTCGGTCAGGCGGCGCTGCTCGCGGTCGGCGCGCGTGGCACGCCGATCCAGGTCGTGCGCGGCATCGCGAAGTTCGTCGACGAGATCCGGACCGGCAAACGCCCTCTGCCCACCAGCCAGGACATCCGGCTGGGCCTCGGGGTGCTATGGGGCGAGCAGGTCCGCTCCCAGGTGGGGTGGCGCTGGGTCCACCTCTCCTATCCCAACGGATTCGCGAGCTACGCGCTCGTGCCCGACGACCGCGCCTTCGCGTGCTTCCCGCTGAACCGGGTCGCCGAGCTGCTGACGCGCGGGCCGGGCGGAACGAACACCTCGGTGCCGCTGTTCGAGTCGATCCGCAAGTCGACGCTTCCCGGCCGCACCCCGAATACGTACCTCGTCATCGGTTGACCGCTGGGTCTATCCTCGGCGCATGGCCATCGCGTCGGAGCTCGCAAGGAAGGCAGCAGCACGAAAATCGTCGCGGAGCGACGGCGAGGCCGGGCCCCGCACGCTCGCCATCGACATCGGCGGCACGGGTCTGAAGGCCCTCGTGCTCGACGCAGCCGGCACGGCGGTGACGGAGCGCGCGCGCGTCGAGACCCCGCGTCCCGCGACCACCGACGCGGTGATCGCGGCGCTCGTCGAGCTGGTCGCCAAGGTCGGCCCCTTCGATCGCGTGAGCGTCGGCTTCCCCGGCGTCGTGGTGGGCGGAGCGACGCGCACCGCCGTGAACCTGGACCCGAGCTGGAAGAACTTCGAGCTCAAGGAGTCGCTCGAGACGCGCCTGAAGCGCCCCGTCCGCGTCCTGAACGACGCAGGCGTCCAGGGCTTCGGCGTCATCGACGGCAAGGGCGTCGAGATGGTGCTCACCTTCGGCACCGGCATGGGCACCGCCCTCTACGTCGACGGCCGCTACGTGCCGAACCTCGAGCTCGCGCACCACCCGTTCGACGGCAAGCGCACCTACGAGGAGTACGTGGGCGGCAAGGCCTTCGAGAAGGTCGGCAAGAAGAAGTGGAACAAGCGCGTGGCGCGCGTCGTGGCGCAGGTGAATCCCATCTGGAATCCGCGCCGGCTCTACCTCGGCGGCGGCAACGCGAAGCACCTCCGGATCGACCTCCCGTCCAACGCGCGCATCACCGACAACGTCGCGGGGCTCCTCGGAGGCATCAAGCTCTGGGAGATGGAGCCGGACCGCCGCTAGGTGGGCTAGGATGTCACGACGATGACTGCCGCTGAGCGCGGACCGGTGCGCGTCGTGGGGCGCTACGCGCTCTATCACGAGATCGCGGCCGGCGGCATGGCGACGGTCCACATCGGACGCCTCCTCGGGCCGGTCGGGTTCGCGCGCACCGTGGCGGTCAAGCGGCTGCATCCGCAGTTCGCGAAGGACCCGGAGTTCGTCTCCATGTTCCTCGACGAGGCGCGCGTCGCGGCGCGCGTGCAGCACCCGAACGTTGTGGCGACCATCGACGTCGTCGCGACCGACGGCGAGCTGTTCCTCATCATGGATTACATCCGCGGCGAATCGCTCTCGAAGCTGCTGCGGATGGTGCGCAAGCAGGGCGAGCGCATGCCGCCGCGGATCGCCGCCTCGATCTGCTGTGGGCTCCTCCACGGCCTGCACGCCGCCCACGAGGCCAAGAACGAGCGCGGCGGACGCATCGACCTCGTTCATCGTGACGTGTCCCCGCAGAACGTGCTCGTCGGCGCCGATGGCATCGCGCGCGTGCTCGACTTCGGCATCGCGAAGGCGGCGGGACGCATCCAGGTCACGCGCGACGGGCAGATCAAGGGCAAGCTCGCGTACATGCCGCCCGAGCAGCTCTCGGGGCGCGAGCTCACGCGCGCCGTCGACATCTACGCCGCCGCCGTCGTCATGTGGGAGGCGCTCACCGGCGAGCGCCTCTTCAAGGGCGAGACGGAGAGCGAGACGCTCGCCAAGATCCTGCGCGACGAGGTGCTGCCCCCGAGCGCGATCGTGCCCGGGCTCACCACCGCCTTCGACGCGGCGCTCCTGCGCGCCCTCTCGCGCGACCCCGCGCAGCGCCACGCGACGGCGCGCGAGCTCGCCTTCGAGCTCGAGAAGTGCGTGGGCGTCGCGAGCGCCACCGAGGTCGGCGAGTGGGTCGAGCAGATGGCGGGCCCCGTGCTGACGGCGCGTGAGGATCAGATCGCCCAGATCGAGAGCCACTCGTACGATCTGCGCGTCCTGCCGGAGAGCCCTGACTCCGAGAGCGACTCGGACTTCGGCCTCCCGGCGATCCGCGCGCGCGACGGCGGTCGCGCCGCGGGGACGTTGCTCGGGATCGGGGCCGACGTGCCGCCGTCTTCACGTTCGCTCGGCTCGTCGGTGACGGGGCGGACCGCCGAGGTCGACGACTCCGTGCTGTCGCGCGTGACCGGCACCGCGTCCACCGCGACGATGACGCTCCCGACGGACCGCCGGCTGCCCCTACTGGCGTCGGCGCTCGGCGTGCTCGTGCTGCTCGGGGTGGTCGCCTTCGTCCTGCTCGACCGGCCGGCGCGCTCCGAAGAGCAGGCGTCGGCGGTGCGGGCGCGCGGGGCCGAGCGGCTCGAGGAGGCAGGCGCCGGCGACGGCGTGCCGGCGCCGGATCCGGCGCTCGCCGCCGACGGAGGCGCGGGCGTCACGCCGGGCTCCGCGGCGGCAGCCGGACCCGCGGCGTCCAGCGGACCGGCGCCGTCGGTCGGCCCCGCGACGCCCGCGGGAACGAGCGCGACGAGCGCGCACCTCGCGGCACGTCCTCCTCCTGCCGCCACGCCCGCCGGAACGAGCGCCGGCCAGGCAACCCGCGGACCCACCGGGAACGCCGCACCGCGCCCCAAGGAACGCGACTGCAATCCGCCCTTCACCATCGACGCGAACGGCCGCAAGAAATACAAGCTGGAATGCATGTAGGCCGCGGGCGTCGCGACGTGCCGCTGCTAGTCTGCGGGGGTGCTGCGCGCCGCCGGTCCTCTCACGGGTCTGTCCTTCGTGGCACGCGTCGCGTGCCTCGTCAGCCTCGCGCCTCTCGCGATCACCGGGTGTAGCAGCGACGGCGCGTCAGGTGCTTCGGGCTCCTCGGGCAGCGAAGCCTCGTCGGGCTCGTCGGGCTCGTCGGGCAGCCGCGAGAGCACCTTCTCCAGCGTGCAGCACGAGGGCATCGCGACGTTCTACGACGCGACGGGCGACGGCAGCTGCAGCTTCGGGACCTCCTCGGATCTCGACGTCGCCGCCTTCGACTTCCCCGACTTCGCGAAGAGCGCGTCGTGCGGCACTTGCTACAGCGTGTCCGGCCCGAAGGGCGCCGTCACCGTCCGCATCGTCGACAGCTGCCCCGGCTGCGCCGACCACCATCTCGACCTCAGCGCGTCGGCCTTCGCGAAGATCGCCGACCCCGACGACGGCCGCGTCGCCATCACGTACCAGGCGGTCGCGTGCAAGGTCCGCGGCCCGATGAAGTACCAGTACAAGGACGGGAGCCATCAGTACTGGACCGCCATCCAGATCCGGAACCACAAGCTGCCCGTCGCGAAGCTCGAGGCGAAGAAGGGCGGCGCGTGGGAGGAGCTGGCGCGCTCCGACTACAACTATTTCATCGACGCGAAGGGCATCAAGGACGACCCCATCGCCCTCCGCATCACCGCGGCCGACGGCCAGGTCGTCGAGGACTCGATCCCCGGCGCCAAGGACAACGGCGGCCGCGAGCTCACCGGCACCGTGCAGTTCGAGTAGCTCACGAGGCGACGCGCGCGACGAGGGGCTGCGCGCGATCGTCGTGCCCGTCCGTCCCGCCGTCCACCAGCGCGCGGCTCACGTCCTCGAGCGAGTCGCCCATCGTCTCCATGCTGCGTAGCTCGGCGTCGTCGAGCGACGCGGCCGCGGCGCGCGCGGTGTCGACCGCGGTGATCGCCTTGCCGAGCGCCGTGACGTGCTCGGCGATGCGCTGGTCGACCATGCCGAGCACCGCATCGGCCGCGGACGGTTGACCCGCCGGTAGCGCCGGGAGCGCGGTCGTTCCGCGGGAACGCTCCAGCCGCAGGCGCGCCTCGGCGAGGCGCAGCAGGGCCTGCCAGGTCTTCTTCACGCGGACCGCCGTGGCGCGGTCGAGCGGCACGTCCTCCGCGCTGCGCCGCAGCTCGGCGCCCGACAGCAGGGCGGCGCGAGCGGGCTCGGACACGGAGCGCGCCGCGACCTCGAGGGCATGCGCCAGCGGATCGTCCGCGTCGACGAGGAGCGGCAGCGCAGAGACGACGGCGGCCACGACCACCGCCACCGCGAGAACCGCGGGCGAGGCTCCCCCGAAGGCCCCCGAGAGAGAGCCGGCGAGCGCGCCGCCCAGCACCGCGGCCATCACGTGGATGGCGCGCCCGTTCTTCGTGCGCACGCGGGTCGTCCGCTCCGCGAAGGCGGCGGCCACGAGGAGCGCGCCCGCAGCTGCGGGAGAGACCGGCCCCAGGATCCCCGCGCCGAGGGCGCCCAGCGCGCCGGCCGTGATCGCGAGCGAGCTCGGAGCGCCGCTCGCGGCCATGGCGACGAGCACGCCGAGACACACGAGGGCGGCGGCGGAGGGCACCGGCCCGAGCCGCTGCGTGAGCGGCCCGACCGCGAACAGCGAGGCCGCGGCGATCATGAAGGCGATCTTCTTCATCTCAGAAGCCCTTCCGCGCGAAGTTGCCGATGTCCTTCGCGGCGGCGGTCTTGGCCGCCGCCTTCCCGTCGGCGCTGCGCGGGGACACCGTTGCATAGCCGCGCTTCAAGCTTCCGTAGGCGGCGAGCTGCGAGTCCAGCGCCGTTGTCGCCGCGGGCGGCGCGATGGCACGAACCTCGGCGAGCGCCTTCTCGTTCTCGTCGGTCAGTGACGTGGCGAGTGCGACGTTTCCGGCGGCGTACGCGTCGGTGGCTTCGAGCTGGCGCCGGGAGGTGACGACGCTGGTCGCGCTGGCGAGGACCGCGCCGTCGCGCCCGGCCTCCATGTCGTCGCGGGACGAGGCCACGCCGAGCACGAGCGACGGCGCCCTCGCCGTGGCGGTCACGCCGCCCACCGAGCTCCACGTTGCAGTCGCGCCGACGTCGAGCGCCTCGCCCTGCGACGTCGCGGACAGCTCCACGATGACGCGCCGTTCATCGCCCGCGAAGAGCGATCCGAGGGCGAGCTCGACGTCGTTCCCGCGGACCACCGCGTCCGCGCCGCTCGCTGACACGAAGCGGATGCCCGTCGGCAGCTGGAGGCGAACGCGGGCGTTCTCCACCGTCGTCTTCGCCGTCTCCTCGAGCTCACGGTGCAGGAACTGCGCGAGCGAAGCGCCGTCCTTCACGAAGGCGAAGTTGCCGTGGCCGTTCTGCGCGAGGCTACCCATGTAGCGCTCGTCGAAGTCGATGCCGATGCCCAGCGACGACACGGTGATGCCCGAGCTGAAGCTCGTACGGGCGAGGCGCTCGGCCTCCTGGCGCGTGGTGTCGAGCCCGTCGCTCACCACCACGAGCCGTCGCACGCGTCCCCGCGCCGCCTCGTCGAGGGCGTGGATGCCGGCCGACATGCCGCTCGGGATGTTGGTGCCGCCGCCGGCGTCGAGCTGCCGGATGCGCGCCGAGAGCGCCTCGCGCACCGTGCCCACCCGGGCGAGCGGCTGGATCACCTCCGCCGAGTCCGAGTAGCGCACCACCGTGATCTCGTCGTCGTCACGCATGTCGGAGACGAGGCGCGTGACCGAGCGGCGTGCCTCCTCGATCTTCTCCCCGCTCATCGATCCCGAGGTGTCGAGCACCACCGCGATGGACAGCGGCGCGCGCGCCTGCTGTTCGCCGTTCGGCTCGTCGGCGATGACGCGCACCTCGGCGAAGAGCGACGTGGTCGAGGACGGAAGGAGGCGGGCATGGCTCAGCGAGACCATGCCGTGCGCGCCGGGGCCGGCAAAGGCAGCGGACATCTTGCCCGGCGCCAGCGGAGCGGGGCGCGCCGTCGTCTCGCCCGGGTGGGCCGAGGCCGTCGTGCGGTGGAGGACGAGGCCTCCGGTGGCGAGGACGACCGAGCACAACGCGATGCCTCGCCTCAAGCGAGGCGACATGGAAAATGACATGAGGATCCTCGCCGGAGCAGAGTGGTGGTCACCCGCTTACGCACGTGGATCCGGATCGTTCTCCGGCGGTGAATATTTGCCGGCTGCGCCCTATTTGGTGACGGGCGCCTCGGTGGTGACGCCCGCGCCGTACCAGGGAGCCGCGCCGCCATCCCCGGCGGTCAGGGTCTTCACGACCGTCGCGGTGCCGGTCGCCGGATCGATCTCCGAGATGCGGCCGTTGTCCGAGAAGCCGTACGCCTTCCCGCCCCAGTACCCGAGGCCGAAGATGTCGGTCTGCTTCGTGTCGCCGAGGATGGTCTTCAGCGTGCCGGTCGCGGGGTCGACCTCGGCGAGGAGATCGGTGCCCGTGGGGGCGCCGCCGTCCGCGGGGACGAGCTTCACGGTGAGGAACGTCCGGTTGCTCGCCTGGATGAGCGAGACGAGGTCGCCGGAGGACCGGTACTGCGGGCCGGTGGCGGAGGCGTTCAGCGTTCCGATGCGCGTCGTCGCGCCGGTCGCGGTGTCGATGCGAACGTACTCGGTGGAGTCGGAGGCCGCGGCGAGCGGCGCGTAACCGACGAGCGCCTCGCGCGTGGGATCGACGGTACCGGCGGGCACGAACGACAGGGCGTTGGGATAGGAGTCCTCGTCGAAGCCGACCGCGTGGATCTCGGTGCACGCAGCGGTGAGCGGGTCGACCTTGAGGAACCGGGAGAACGTCGTCGCGTAGACGGTGTTGGTGCGGTCGACGGCGAGGTCGACGACCACGTCGCTCGAGTCCGTCGGGTCCAGGCACGAGAACTTGCCGATCGTCTTCAGCTCGTTGGTGATGGGCTCGTAGAGGTAGAGCGTGTCCTGCGTGTGCGCGTAGATGCGGCTCGGGCTCCCGGGCGCGATGTACGTGTCCGCAACGTCCGCGTCTCCGAGCTCGTTCCCCGAGCTCGCGTCCTTCTTGGTGCTGGTGCCGCCCTCGATGAGGGGCAGCGTCGCGGGTTCGGCGGGATCCGAGCTGCAGGCGACGGCCGTGAGGATGGTCCCGGCGGCAACCGAGGCAATCAAGAAGAAGGCAAGGCGTGAACGCATGGCCAGATTTTACGCCAGGGACGCAGCCCGAGCCACGTGCTCGACCAAATGGCTGCGGCCGGCGCTTTCCTGCGGCGAGGCCGCGGGCTGCGGTCTAGGTTGGCGCCCGCCATGGATCTTCGTTCTGTCGTCGTCGGGATCGTCAGTGCGTCGCTCGGTACGGCCGTCACGGTGGGGCTGCTCGCCGGCATGCCTTCGTGCGTGGACGAGAAGGCACGCTTCGCCGTGAACCATGCGCCGGGCTTCGACACGAACGGCGCGAAGGTGTCGGTGCTCGGCGTGTTCCGCGACGGCCGCATGAACCCCGAGACGTGGGACGACATGGCGCCTCGCTTCCGTGGCGCGCTCCGCGGCGAGACGTGCGACATCGCCGTGAGCAACGCGCTCCGCACGCTGAACCCGCCCGTGTTCGGCGCGGTCGACGACGTCGCGCGCAGCTCCGGCATCAACGACGCGCTGATCGAGCAGTTCGCGGCCGCCGCCACGGGCGACACCATCCTCGTCTTCGTGATCGCGGGCAAGCCGCCGCTCTCCGACGCGGGCATCACCGCCGGGAACCTGAGCGATCCGCAGTCCATCAACGGCCCGGGCGGGCGATCCCCGCCCGGCCATCGCGGAGGACCGGGCGGCGGCGCCACGACGATGCCGGGCATCTACAACACCGGCCGCGGCGCCTTCGAGGTGACCGCCGTTCTCTACTCGAAGCCGCAGCACGCCTCCGTCGGCACCATCCAGATGTCCTACGGCGGCGCCAGCGAAGCGGAGGCGTACGGCAAGTTCGCCGACCGTCTCGCGGTCACGTTCCCGAACGCCACGTGCGCCGGCTGGAACGCGGACCTCGCCCTCGACCCAGCAAAGATCGAGCAGCTGAAGGAGTAACGCGCGCCTCTCGGCAAGTCGTTCGGATCCCTCACGTTCCGCGCGCTCCCCGGCGTCCGTCGCGGGCCGGAAATCGTTCGGATCCCTCACGGTCCCCGCGCTCCCCGGCGTCCCACGCGGGCCGGAATCGTTCGGATCCCTCACGGTCCGCCACCGAGCTCGCGATGGTGAGGGATCCGAACGAGTTTTGACCCCGCGGTCTCCCCCGCGCGGCGGGTGACCGTGAGGGATCCGAACGAGTTTCCACTCCCCGCTCCCCCCACGCGGCCTGCCGACCGTGAGGGATCCGAACGAGTTTCCACTCCCCGCTCCCTCCGCGCGGCGGGGCGACCACGAGGGATCCGAACGAGTTTCCACGCCCCCGCTCCCCCGCGCGGGGTGGCGAACGTGAGGGATCCGAACGAGTTTCCGCCCCCGGTCCTGCGAGGGCGCAGAACGACGAAGAGGCCGATGCGACGCGTCGCACCGGCCTCCTCCGGGACCTGCAAGCGCCCCCGCGAGGGCTCAGCCGACCTTCAGCAGCTCCACCTCGAACACGAGCGTCGAGCTCGGCGGGATGGCGCCCGGGAAGCCGCGGTCGCCGTAGGCGAGCTCCGGCGGGATCGTGAGCTTGCGGAGCCCGCCGACCTTCATGCCCTGGACGCCCTGGTCCCAGCCCTTGATGACCTGGCCGCCGCCGAGCGCGAACGTGAAGCCCTGCCCGCGATCGCGCGAGCTGTCGAACTTCTTCCCGTCCATCAGGGTGCCCACGTAGTGGACCGTGACGCTCTGGCCCTTCGTCGCCTCGGCGCCGTCACCGACCTTGAGGTCCTCGATCTTCAAATCAGCCATTGTTCGTTACCCTTCTCCGGAGTTGCTCAGGCGCTCGCCGACGACCGCACCAGCTGGCGCAGCACGTACGGGAGGATGCCGCCGTTCTTGTAGTAGAGGACCTCTTGCGGCGTGTCGATGCGGACCGTGGCGACGAGCTCCTTCACGGAGCCGTCGGCGGCCTTCGCCTTCACGGTGATCTGGCGACCGTCCTTGAAGCCCGAGTCGAGCAGCGCCGGTAGCCCGTCGACGTCGAAGATCTCCTCGCCGGTGAGCTCGAGCGACGCGGCGTTCTCGCCCGCCTTGAACTGCAAGGGAAGGATGCCCATCCCGACGAGGTTCGAGCGATGGATGCGCTCGTAGCTCTCCGCGAGCACCGCGCGGACGCCGAGGAGCTTCGGCCCCTTCGCCGCCCAGTCACGCGACGACCCCGAGCCGTACTCCTTGCCGGCGATGACGAAGAGCGGGACCTTGTCGGCCTCGTACTTCACCGACGCGTCGAAGATGCTCATGACCTCGTTCGAGGGCATGTGCTTCGTCCAGCCGCCCTCGGTGCCCGGCGCGAGCTGGTTGCGGAGGCGCACGTTCGCGAACGTGCCGCGCACCATCACCTCGTGGTTGCCGCGGCGCGACCCGTAGGAGTTGAAGTCCTCCTTCTTCACGCCGTGCTCGATGAGGTACTTGCCCGCAGGGCCATCGGCCTTGATCGAGCCGGCCGGCGAGATGTGGTCGGTGGTGATGCTGTCGCCGAGGACGGCCAGCACGCGGGCGCCGTGCACCTCGGGGATCGACGGCGGGTCCGCGCTCATCCCGTCGAAGTACGGCGGGTTCTTCACGTAGGTGCTGTCGGCCTCCCACGCGTACAGGTCGCCCGCCGGAACGGCCAGCGACTGCCACTTCTCGTCGCCCGCGTAGACGTCGGAGTAGACCTTCTTGAACATCGGCGCCGTCACGCTCTTCTCGATCGCGTCGGCGACCTCCTTCTGCGTCGGCCAGATGTCCTTCAGGAAGACGGGCTTGCCGTCCTTGTCGTTGCCGAGCGGCTCCGACGCGAGGTCGATGTCGGCCGTGCCCGCCAGCGCGTACGCGACGACCAGCGGCGGCGACGCCAGGTAGTTCGCGCGCACCTCGGCGTGGACGCGGCCCTCGAAATTCCGGTTTCCGGAGAGCACCGACACGACGAAGAGATCGCTCTCGTCGATCTGCTTCGAGATGGCCGGCGGCAGCGGCCCGCTGTTGCCGATACAGGTCGTGCAGCCGTAGCCGACGACGTAGAAGTTGAGCTTCTCGAGGTACTCGAGGAGGCCCGCGTCCTGGAGGTACTCGGTGACGACCTTCGACCCGGGCCCCAGGCTCGTCTTGACCCACGGCTTCGAGGTGAGGCCCTTCTCGACCGCCTTCTTCGCGAGGATGCCCGCGGCCATGAGCACCGACGGGTTCGACGTGTTCGTGCAGCTCGTGATGGCGGCGATGACGATGCTGCCGTTCGTGACCTGCTTGGCAGCGGCCTCCTCCTCGGGCGTGCTCGGCATGACGCCGGCCTCGACGAGGTGCTTCTTCTTGGGCGCCTTGGCGCGCCCCTGGAACGCCGAGTTCGCGTTGTTGTACGACGTCTTGACGCCGGGAACGGTGACGCGGTCCTGCGGGCGTGCCGGGCCGGCGAGGCTCGGCTCGACGGTGCCGAGATCGAGCTCGAGGACATCGGTGTACGTCGCGTCCTCGGTGTTCTCGTCCTGCCACAGGCCCTGCTCCTTGGCATAGGCCTCGACGAGCGCGAGCTGCGCCTCGCTGCGGCCCGTGAACTTCAGGTAGCGGACGGTCTCGGCGTCGATCGGGAAGATGCCGCAGGTCGCGCCGTACTCGGGCGCCATGTTGGCGATGGTCGCGCGGTCGGCGAGCGGCAGCTGGGCGAGGCCCTTGCCGAAGAACTCGACGAACTTGCCGACGACGCCGCGCTTGCGGAGCATCTGCGTGACGGTGAGGACGAGGTCCGTCGCGGTCGTCCCCTCCGGGAGCGAGCCCTTGAGGCGCACGCCGATGACGTGCGGGAGGAGCATGCTGACCGGCTGACCGAGCATCGCCGCCTCGGCCTCGATGCCGCCGACGCCCCAGCCGAGCACGCCGAGCCCGTTGATCATGGTCGTGTGCGAGTCGGTGCCGACCAGCGTGTCGGGATATGCGATCGACAGCGTTCCGGTCTGCGAGGGCGCGGTCATCACGACGCGCGCCAGGAACTCGAGATTGACCTGGTGGACGATGCCGGTGTCCGGCGGGACCGCCTTGAAGTTGCGGAAGCCTTCCTGGCCCCACTTGAGGAAGCGATAGCGCTCCTGGTTGCGCTGGAACTCGAGCTCGGCGTTCCGGTCGAGCGCCTCGCGGCTGCCGTACTCGTCGACCTGGACGGAGTGGTCGATGACGAGCTCGACGGGCTGCAGCGGGTTGATGCGCTTCGGGTCGCCGCCGAGGCGCTTCATCGCGTCGCGCATGGCCGCGAGATCGACGACGCAGGGGACGCCGGTGAAGTCCTGGAGGAGCACGCGGCTCGGCGTGAACGCGATCTCCTGGCTCGGCTCGGCGGTCGCCTTCCAGGTCGCGATGGCCTGGATCGCGCGCTCGTCGACGGCGAGGCCGTCCTCGGTGCGGAGCAGGTTCTCGAGGAGGATCTTCAGGCAGAACGGAAGCTTCGTCGCCTCGGGGTGCTTCTTGTAGACCGCGTCGAGACGGTAGATCGTGTACGCGTCGGGGCCGACCTCGAGGGTCGCCTGGCTTCCATAGGAATTCTTGCTCATCGGGCGCGGAATATAGGCGCGCCGGACGGGGCGCGGCAATGGTCTGGCAGCCCGGTTCCGCGGGTTGTGTGCTACCGTGCCAGTATGCGGCGAGGACGCACGAAGACCACGAGCTTCTCCCTCGACGACGCGACCCTGAGGGACCTGAAGGCGCTCGCGGCCAGGCGCCACAAGGGCAACGTCTCGGCGCTCCTCGCGGAGGTCGCGAGCCGCGAGGCGAAGTTCGCGGCCGCCGATCTCTTCTTCACCAAGTACGGCTTCGCTCCGCCGTCCGACGAGGCGCTCGAGAAGATCGAGGCCGAGTGGCGCGGCGAGGGCGCAGCGAAGAGGCCGCGGCGCCGGCCGACCTGAACGCATGACCTTCACGTTCGACACCGGCATGCTGGTCGCCATCGAGCGGCAGCGCCCGCGCGCCGTCGAGGTGTTCCACGCCATCGTGCGTCGGGGATATCTGCCGATCGTGCCCGCGATCGTCTACGCCGAGTGGTGGCGCGGGCGTGCCGGCATCGCGCAGGACCTCGCTGCGGCGGTCGTGATCGAGGACCTCACCGCGCCCGTGGCGCGCCTCGCCGGGGAGGCGCTCGCGTCGGTGCGCGCCGTCTCGGTGGGCGATGCGATCGTCATGGCCTCGGCGGCGCTGCGCGGCGGCGGGGTCGTGTACTCGTCGGACTACGTCGACCTGTCGGCGCTGCAGCGCTTCTTCCCGATGGTCCGCGTGCTGCGGACCTGAACGCGCCTCAGCCGCTTCGCACCATGTCGGCGGGCCGGACGTGGGCGTCGAACTGCTCGGCGGTGACGAGCCCCGACGCGAGCGCCGCCTCGCGCAGCGACACGTTGTCGGCGAGCGCGCTCTTCGCGATCTTCGCCGACGCGTCGTAGCCGATGAGCGGCGCGAGCGCGGTCACCAGCATCAGCGAGTTGCCGACGTGGCGCGCGATCGTCTCGCGATTGGCCTCGATGCCGACCACGCAGTGATCCCGGAAGCTCTCGCACGCGTCGGCGAGGAGCTCGATGCTCTCGAGCAGATCGTGCACGAGCATCGGCTTGAACACGTTGAGCTGGAGATGACCGCTCGCGCCGGCGATGCCGATGCCCGCGTCGTTGCCCATCACGTGCGCCGACACCATGGTGAGCGCCTCGGCCTGCGTGGGGTTCACCTTGCCCGGCATGATCGAGCTGCCCGGCTCGTTGGCGGGGAGGCTCAGCTCGCCGAGGCCGCAGCGCGGGCCGCTCGCCAGGAGGCGCACGTCGTTCGCGATCTTCATGCACGCGGTGGCGAGCACCCGCGTGGCGCCGCTGGCCGACACGATCGCGTCGTGCCCGGCGAGCGCCGCGAACTTGTTGGGCGCGGTGCGGAACGGCAGCCCGGTGAGCTCGGCGATCTTCGCCGCGACGCGCTCTGCCCACTCCGGATGCGAATTGAGCCCGGTGCCCACCGCGGTCCCGCCGAGCGCGAGATCCATGAGGTCGTCCTGCGCGGCAAGCAGCTTCTTCTCGGCGAATGCGAGCTGCGCCGCCCACCCGCTCATCTCCTGACCGAGCGTGAGCGGCGTCGCATCCATGAGGTGCGTGCGGCCGATCTTGACGACGTCCGCGAAGCTCGCCGCCTTCACGCTGATCGCGCCGCGCAGGCGCTCGACTGCGGGGAGCAAGCGGTGCGCGATGCTCTGCGCCGCGGCCACGTGCATCACCGTCGGGAACACGTCGTTGGACGACTGCGACATGTTCACGTGATCGTTCGGGTGGATCGGGCCCTTCTTCTCGCTGCCGAGCGGGGTGCCGCCGATCTCGTTGGCGACGTTGGCGATCACCTCGTTCGCGTTCATGTTGGACTGCGTGCCGCTGCCGGTCTGCCAGACCACCAGCGGGAAGTGCTCGTCGAGGTCGCCCGCCTCGACCTTGCCAGCCGCCTCGGCGATGAGCTGCGCCAGCTTCGGGTCGAGCTTCCCGAGGTCGCGGTTCACGTGCGCCGCGGCCATCTTCACGGCGCCGAACGCCTTGATGACGGGCCGCCCGAAGCGCTGCCCGCCGATGCGGAAGTTCTCGACGCTTCGCTGCGTCTGCGCTCCCCAGTACTTTCCGTCCGGCACTTCGATCGTGCCCATCGTGTCTTTTTCGAGGCGCGGCATTCTCCGGGGATAGCACTTGCGAAAGGCATGATCGCGAGCGATCGTGTGCCGCGAATGAGCAGCCCCACCTCTTCGATGCTGAAGGACGTTCCGCTCTTCGCGTTGCTCGACGAGCACGAGCGCGCGCTCCTCGCCGAGCGCGTCGAACAGGTGAGCTTCGCCAGCGGAGAGGTCATCTTCAACGTCGGCGACCCGGGCGACTCGATGTACATCGTCACCGAGGGCGAGGTCGTGCTCTCGATCAAGACCAAGACGGGCGAGGAGATGTTCTTCGAGAGCCCCGGTCCGGGAGACTTCTTCGGCGAGATCTCCCTGCTCGACGAGGGGCCGCGCACCGCGACGGCGACGGCGAAGACCCCGGTGCGCGCCATCGAGGTCGACCGCGGCGATCTCGACGAGCTGTTCCGCCTCCAGCCGGCGTCCGCCATGGATCTCCTCGCGGCGACGGGCCGGCGCCTCCGCCACAACGCGATGCTCATCCGCAACGCGGCGACCCGCAACGTCAACGACACCGAGATCGACACCCGGTCGCGCGTGATGAAGGTCGCCGACTGGATCGCCGCCTTCTCGGGCAGCCTCACGTTCCTCTTCCTTCATCTCGGCGCCTTTGCGGTCTGGATCGTGCTCAATGTGCACCTGTTGCCGATTGGCAACTTCGATCCGTTCCCGTTCGGATTCCTGACGCTGGTGGTCTCCCTCGAGGCGATCATCCTCAGCGTCTTCGTCCTCCTCAGCCAGAACCGTCAGGTCGCGCGCGACAAGGTTCGCGGCGACATCGAGTACGACGTGAACCTGAAGAGCGAGATGGAGATCGCCCACATGCACGAGAAGGTCGACACCATCTATACCAACCTGATGCTGCGCCTCGACCGGATGGAGAAGAAGCTCCACCCGGCCGACAAGCAGCCCGCGTCACAAAGGCTCTGATGAACATCGCAGCATTGATCCTCGCCGCCTCGCTCTTCGCCCAGGCCAAGGCGGCCGCGCCCGCCGGAGCCGCGAAGCCCGTCCTGCTCGACGGCGTCGTTGCCGTCGTCGAGGACGTCACCTTCTTCCGCTCCGACGTCGCGCAGCGGCTCCGTCACATCGAGTCGAAGCTCTCGAAGGACGCGACGGAGCGGCGCGCGCAGCAGAAGGAGCTGTCACGCCAGATCGTGCGGAAGCTCATCGAGGAGGTCCTGATCTCGAAGGACTGCGCCCGCATGCGTCTCGAGGTCGGGGACGCCGAGGTCGCGCAGGGCATCGCCACGGTCGCGCGGACCAACAAGCTCGATCCCAAGCAGCTCGAGGCCGAGGTCGTGAGCGCGGGCTACTCGCCCGAGGAGTATCGCGAGGAGATCCGCCACGAGATCCTCGAGCAGAAGTGGCTGCTCGTGCGGTCGGCCGGCAAGGTCGATCGCGCGAAGCTGACCGACCCGGCTGCGCTCGACGCCGCCTTCGAGAAACAGCGCGAGCTCCTCCTGAACGAGCTCCGCGCCCACGCCTACATCGAGGTCCGCTGATCATCATGAAGACGCTCACGACCTCCGCCCTCGCGGCGCTCCTCGCGCTCGCGTCGGCAGCCTGCGAAGGCCCGCCCGCGAACACCCCGAAGAAGGCCGCTGCCGCCGAGCTCCCCGCCTGCCCGGACCGCCTCACCGACGTCGGCGATCCGGCCGACTCCGCCGCGCTCGAGGGCAAGAAGATCGCGCGCACCTGCGTCGGCGTCGTCGGCACGCCCGAGGCGTCCCGCAAGAATGCCGAGAAGGTGAAGCTGCTCGAGACGGGAGATCTGCTGACGTCCTCGCGCGTGCGCACCGATCTGCTCGCGCTCATGAAGCTCGGCGTCTACGACGACGTCGCGGCGTACGGGATCGCGACGAAGGATGGCCAGGGCGTCGTGCTCGTCTACGCGCTGCGCGATCGGCCGCTCGTCGCCGACTTCGGCGTCGACGGCGCGAAGCTGCTCGACGAAGGCGGCAAGCTCTCCGAGAAGCTCCCGGTGCCCAAGGGGCAGCCGCTCGACCGCGTGAAGGTCACGGCCATCGCGCAGGCGATGCGCGACGAGTACCTGTCGCGCGGCTACAACAGCTGCAAGGCCGTCGTCGTCACCGAGCCCGTGGCCGCCGCGGCAGGCGGCATCGAGCAGGTGAAGGTCCGCATCAAGGTCGAGGAGGGCGCGCAGCAGCACCTCGGCAAGCTGGACTTCAAGGGCAACAAGCGGCTCCAAGCCGCCGAGCTGACCAAGGCCGCGAAGCTCAAGGTGGGCGACCCCTACGTGGCCGAGGAGGCGCAGCGGGCGCGTCTCGAGGTGACCGCGCTCTACTTCGATCGCGGCTTCGTGGCGGTCAACGTCGACCTGAAGGAGGGCACGCCCGACGCGCAGGGCAACGTGCCCCTCACCATGACCATCGAGGAGGGCGAGCCGCACGTCATCAAGTCCCTTCACGTCGGCGGCGCCGGAGCTCCGTACGAGAAGGAGATCCTCGAGAAGGTCGTGAAGGCGCGGCCGCGCACGACGTTCAGCCGCGCTGCGCTCCTCGTCGACATCGACAAGATCCGCGAGTTCTTCGCGGGCAAGGGTCAGAAGGTCGAGGTGATGCCGCGCACGGAGATCGACCCGAAGACGAAGACCGTCGACCTCACGTTCGAGGTGGCCGGTCCCTAGCTCAGTTGCCGGCGAGGGCCTCGGGGATCTTCTTCACCGCGTTGCGGAGTGCGGCGCGGAGGACCTCGCGGCGCAGCGCGGCGTTCGGCGAGCCCTCGACGCGGGCCTGGCCCTCGATGATGGCGAGCATCGTCCCCGTCTTCGCGTCGCGGAGCAGCGCGTTGACGGTGCAGCCGAAGGGCGCGCCTGCTGCACCTATGACGGCGACCGAGACGAGGACGTTCCGGCGCTTGCGCAGCTTCGACAGGTCGACGCCGCGAAGCTCGCCCTCTGCGGCATTCTTGAACGCGGGGAGGTCGACACCGAGGGTCGCCGGCGGGTCCGAGACCTCGCCGAGCGAGACGGTCGTGTCGCCCGCCTGGGCGTCGCCCGCGGACAGGCAAGCGGCACCGGCAAGGGCGAGCGGTGCGAAGAAGCGCAGGATCTTCCTCGTCATGTCAGCACCTTCAGCAAAGCGCGGGCCGCGGGCCAACTTTCTGGCGCGTTGTGCGGGTCGGAATACCTGGTTCGCGGACGATCCATTTTTTACGTGTGCCGCGCCCAGCAGCGGCAATCGCGCGCAGCGGCGGACGCTCGGCCGACCACGTGATGCCGCGCCCCGCTCGGGGCGGTCTGCCTCGACAGACCGAGGGGCGCGGGGCTAAGCCTGTCGTATGGCGAACCTGCTCGATCAGCTGAAGACGATGACGGTCGTGGTGTCGGACAGCGGCGACTTCAACACGATCGCGGCGTTCAAGCCGCGCGACGCGACGACGAACCCCTCCCTCATCGCCACCGCCGCGGGCATGCCGGCCTACGCGGCCATCGTGGACAGCGCGCTCGGCTGGTCGAAGAAGAAAGGCGGCAAGGACACGAAGGAGATCGTCAACGGCGCGATCGACCGTCTTGCGGTCGAGTTCGGGCTCAAGATCCTCGACATCATCCCGGGTCGGGTCTCCACCGAGGTCGACGCACGCCTGTCCTACGACACGCAGGCGAGCGTCGAAAAGGCCAAGCTGCTGATGGGCATGTACGAGGACGCCGGCGCCAAGCGCGACCGCATCCTCATCAAGCTCGCGTCGACGTGGGAGGGCATCCGCGCCGCCGAGCTCCTCGAGAAGGAGGGCATCCACTGCAACCTCACGCTGCTCTTCGGGATGCACCAGGCAGTCGCCTGCGCCGACGCGAAGGTCACGCTCATCTCGCCGTTCGTCGGCCGGATCCTCGACTGGTACAAGAAGTCGACCGGCAAGGAGAGCTACGCGCCCGCCGAGGACCCCGGCGTCAAGAACGTCACCGAGATCTACAACTACTACAAGAAGCACGGCCACAAGACCGAGGTCATGGGCGCGAGCTTCCGCAACAAGGAGGAGATCATCGAGCTCGCCGGCTGCGATCTCCTGACGATCTCCCCCGCCCTCCTCGAGGAGCTCGCGAAGACCGAAGGCGAGCTCACCCGGAAGCTCGACCCGAACGCCGCCTCGTCGCGGGACATCCCGGTGATCACGATGGACGAGAAGGCCTTCCGCGCGGCGCACGAGAAGGACCGCATGGCGTACGACAAGCTGGACGAGGGCATCAAGGGCTTTGCGAAGGCAATCGAAGGCCTCGAGAAGCAGCTGACCGAGCGCCTCGCCGCGCTCTGACGTGCCGCGGCGGTGAGCGGTGAGGCTCGCGTAGGGAGGCGTGGGAGGTTCACCTCTCGCGCCTCTTCGCCTTTCGAAGGAGACGAGACTCGGTGACAATGCGAACGGCCATCGTGCTTGCGCGCGATGGCCGTTCTCGTTTCAGCGTGTCGTCAGGTCAGAAGAGCTGCAGCTCGCCGAGCTGGAATCCCGTCTTGTCGCCGTTGTTCGCGGTGACCTTCAGGCGATAGTACGCATACGAGCCCTTGCTCGCCACGGCGTACGTGTTCGTCTGGAGGCGCTGCTTGAACGTCTCGGCCTTGCGGCTATCGACTTGCACCCAGCCGTCGTCGTCGCCGACGCGGCAGGTGCCGTTGCAGCCCTCGAGCGTCCAGTCCTTCGGATCGCGGCTCGCGTTGTCACTGGACGACGTGACGCGATACGAGGAGACCGTGGCCGCCGCGGGCAGCTGGTACGCGACCGCGATCGGACGCGCGCTCGTCGGCGGTGCGCTGACGCACCACCGCGTGGCGGAAGGGCCCGCCAGCAGGTTGTCGAAGGCGCGCGTCGCCAGCTCGCCAGCGCTGCACGCCTTCCCGGTCCAGGTGACGATACCGTTCTCGGTCCGATCGACGCCCGGAAGCGGCACGATCGCGCCGCCGCCGTCGAGCAGCTCGAGGAGACGGATCTGCATGGTGCTCGCGGGCTTGGAGACCGCGGTCACACGCAACCGGTACTGCGAATAGGCAGCCGTGTTGGCGATGGGGTAGGTCTTCGTCTGGCTCCGGCCGGAGAACGCCTCGTTGGGGCGCGTGTCGAGCGTGGTCCAGCCGACGTCGGTGCCGATGGCGCAGGAGGCGTCGCAGCCCTGGAACGTCCAGGACTTCGGGTCGCTCGCCGCCGTGTCGGCGGTGGACGTGACGCGATAGGAGGTGATCGGGACCGAGGCTCCCCAGGCGTAACCCAGCGACCGCGGGGCGGTGGTGGTGGTGACGCCCGACACGCACCAGCCGGACGTCGACGTCGGGTCGAAGGCGGCTGTCGCGCTGTCGCTTCCAGAGCAGCTCGCGACGCTGGCGAATGCAGCGCCGAGCGCCGCGCGGTTCGTACCGGTCGAGCCACCGACCGCGGAGGCAGGGAGCGCGTGGTTCGGCTCCCAGAGGAACGTGTACACCTCGGCGCCGATCGGCTGGCCGGCCGTGCGCACGAACGGTGACGTGCTCGAGGGAATCGACTGATAGGCATTCATCGGCGCGGTGGTGCCGCTGACGCTCGCCCAGGTGGTGGCGCCGGTGGGCGCAGGGCCCTCCAGCCAGGTGATCCCGCTATCGCACTGATCGGCGGGCACGGGCTCACCGAACTTGGCATTCAGGAACAGCGCCGCGGGGCAGCGTGTCGGTATCGGCTTCGGGGCGAGGCCCGAACGGTAGGCCGCGTAGCTGACGCCGAGCTCGTCCGAGGCCGAGATCAGGAAGTCGCCGCCGACGGGAGTGGGGGAGACCGAGACGCCGAGCGTACCGTCCGACGTGCGATACGCGGAATAGGCGCTCTCCGCATAGCGGGGCACATCCACGTCCTCGACGTTCGCAAGGACGCGGCCGCGGCCGCTGGCGTCCCTGACCCAGCTCGAGAAGTCGACCATCACCGAGCGGCTGTTGGTCGTCGCCGTGACGAGCGCGAGCTCCCCGGCCAGGAAGTTGTCCGTGGTGACGGAGCCGGAGGTGAACGCCGCGGCGGCGCCCATCATCCCGGTGTAGGTCGCGACGGTGGTGTGAACCGTGGGATCGACGGCGGCGCTCGCCTGGGTGCCGATGATGTCCATCGACTGCGACGGCGGCGCGTTCCAGCGGAAGAGCGCCTTCAGGAAGCCCGCGACTCCCGACCACGCCGTGCCGGGAGGCGCGCCGAGGATGAAGACCGTGTAGCCCTTGTCTCCCCATACGAGCGCTTCCCACGCGTCCGTGGTGACGGGGCCGCCGGCGACGCTCGCGAAGCCCCACGGCAGCTTGCCGAGCGAGACGCTGATCCGGGCGTCGGCGCTCTGCCGCGCGAGGAAGCTGGGCAGGACCGTTCCGCTGATGCCGAAGACGATGCTCCGGGCGCTCGCCGGCTCGAGAACGTCCTCTCCGCTGTAGAGGAGACCGCCGGCTCCGCTGTCGTGGATGTCGCTACCGACGTCCGCGCCCGCGAGGTTCGTGCCCGCGAGGTTCGTGCCCGCGAGGTTGGTGCCCGCGAGGTTCGTGCCCGCCAGGTTCGTGCCCGCCAGGTTCGTGCCCGCGAGGTTCGTACCCGCGAGGTTCGTACCCGCGAGGTTCGTACCGGCGAGGTTCGTACCCGCGAGGTTGGTGCCGGCAAGGTTCACGCCCGCCAGGTTCGTGCCGGCGAGGTTCACGCCCGCCAGGTTGGTGCCCGACAGGTTGGTACCCGACAGGTTCACACCGGCGAGGTTCACGCCGGCAAGGTTCTCGCCTTCGACCTCGGAGGATACGTGGGAGGTGGTCTCCCCCGCCGCGGGCGGCAGGGCAGCGTCAGGGGCTGAAAGGCAGCCCGTAGATCCGAGGATGCTCGATGTTCCAAGCACTATCGTCAGCAAGACGAACGCGCTGGATCTGCGCGCTTGTGGGTTTGTCATAAGACTCCGTTGTGGTTTGGGGGGTCCCATCCGGAAACGGTGCTTTTCTGACAACCTTTAGCTTTTTGTGGCACGCGCCGTATCTCGCTACGTGAGCCGCGCAGGGAGCATCATCACGTCACTCGCGTTGGCGCTCGCGCTCTTCGTGGGCACGTGGGCGGCGCCGGGCGTGGCGCGCGCGGGCGAGCCGGTGGGACGCTTCCCGTTCCGTCACTACGGCTCGGACGACGGCCTCACGACCATGAATCTCTACATGGGCGTGCAGGACGGAGCAGGGTTCACCTGGGCGGGCGGCACCGCCGGCCTCGTCCGCTACGACGGCCTCCGCTTCCGGCGTTACGGCATCAGCGACGGCCTCCCGTCCCTCCTCGTCACCGATCTGGCGGTCTCCCCCACTGGCGTCCTGTGGGGCACGACCTCGCGCGGCGCGTTCCGGGAGTCCGGCGGCGAGCTCGTCGCGTTCGGCACGCGTGAGCTCCCCGAGAATGCCACCTACCAGGTCGCCTTCGACGGCGAGGGCCGGTTCTGCGTGACCACCAGCCAGGGCCCGTACGTGCGCACCGGCGCGGACACCCTCGAGATCATTTCGGGCTGGCCGGGCGGCGAGGCGTTCGCGATCCTCTTCGAACGTGACGGCGCCCTTCTCGTCGGCCACGGCCAGCGCCTCCTGCGACGCGCTCCCGGGGCGCGCGACTTCACCGATGTCGGTCAGGACTTCGGCGGGACCGTCACCGCGCTCGTACGCGACGGGACGGGACGGCTGTGGCTGCGCGCGGGGGCGAAGCTCTGGTCGCAGGCCAGGGGCGCGACGGCCTTCGTGGATCGCTCGGATGCCTACCTCGGCGCCCTCCCCGGCCCGTACCCCCGCCGCCTCGGCCTGGACGCCGACGGGAAGCTCCTCATCCCCTCGACCATCGGCCTCATCACCGTGGACGACACCGGCGCCCGCTTCGTTCCCGTCGAGCTCCCCGCCGACGCGATGAGCCTGCGCGACGCCTGGGTCGATCACGAGGGCGCCCTCTGGCTCGTCGGCATGGGGCTCCACCGTCAGATCGGCCGCGGGCTCTGGCGGTCGGCACGTACCGCGGATGGCCTGCCCTCGAATGCGGTGTGGGGCATGCTGCGCGCGTCGACCGGCGCGCTCGTCGTGGCCACCGAGACCGGCGCCGCTCGCACCGTCGACGGCCGCCTCGAGCGCCTGCCCGGCATCGAGATGGCCGGCTACGTGAGCGAGGGCCCTCCCGGCACGCTGTGGTTCGCGGGAGACGGGCGCCTCATCCGCCACGACCTCGCCACGAACACCTCGCACGCGCTCGGCGCGGAAGCGGGGCTCCCCCCGGTCGCCATCGTCTCGACGATCGTGGACCGCCGCGGAAACCTGTGGGTGGCGTTCGACAGCGGCGGCGTCTATCGCGCGCCACTGTCCACGCTCCTGCCCGTCGACGGCCGCCCCGCGGGCAAGCTCGAACGCGTCGCGCTCCCGGGCGGCGACCCGAGCGAGATGATCACCAAGATGTTCGTCGACGGCCCTCGCGTGTGGCTCGCCACCGGCCACGGGCTCTACGTCGAGCGCGGCGACGGCTGGCAACGGCTCACCACCGCCGACGGGCTGCGCAGCGACGCGCCGAGCCTCATCACGCGCTACGGCAGCGAGATGTGCATCGCCTACGTGGCGCGGACCGAGCTCAGTTGCTTCGTGTACGAGGACGGTCGCCTGACCAAGCTGCACCACCAGCCGGTCCCTGGGCAGCTCGTCCCGGAGCTGCTCGGCGAGGACGCGAACGGGCGCATGTGGATCGGCACCACGCAGGGCCTGCTCGTCCTCGAGGGCGGCCACGTCGACCAGTTCACGCGCGGCGACGGCGCCCCCGGCGACGACGTGAGCTTCGACACCTTCTTCGCCGACCGCGACGGCACCGTGTGGATCGGGTCGAGCGCAGGGCTCGGGCGCTTCGACGGCGCGCACTACCACGGACCTCCGCCGGCTCCTTCGGTGACGCTCGTCTCCTCGGACCTCGCCGGCAAGCCGGTCGACGCGACGAACGGCGCCTCGCCAGAGGTGCCCTACCTGAGCTCGCTCAACGTCCGCTTCTCGGCGCTCTCCAACATCGACGAGCGCCACATCGAGCACCAGGTCAAGCTGATTGGCTACGACGAGGACTGGCACACTGCCGATACCCGAGAAGCGCAATACCAGAAGCTTCCCGGCGGAACCTACCGGTTTGCGGTGCGGGCGCGGCGACCGAACGGGCCGTGGGGCGAGACCACGTCGTTTGGATTCGTCGTGCGCGCCGCGTTCTGGGAGCAGCTGTCCTTCCGCCTGTGCGTCGCGGCGGTCGCGATCCTGTTCGTTCGATATCTGATGCGCCGGCGCGTGCAGAGCCTTCATCGCAAGAACACGCAGCTCGAGGCCACCGTCGAGGCGCGTACCGCGGAGCTGAAGAAGGAGCACGCCGGCGCGCGCCGCATCCTCGATGCCGTCGAGCAGGGGCTCTTCACGGTGCGCCCCGATGGCACCGTGGAGCACGAGATCTCCGCCGCTGCCCGGCGCTGGTTCGGGGTCCCTGCGGAGGGCCAGGCGGTGTGGGACTGGCTCGGCGCGGACGACCCGAACGCGACGAAGTGGCTCGCGATGGGCTGGGAGACGTACCGCGAAGGGTTCATGCCGAAGGAGGTCGTCCTCGACCAGCTGCCCGCCCGCCTCGCCCGAGCGGGCCGCACCTACGGCCTGCGCTGGCTGCCCAACGAGACGACCGACGGCGCGCTCGTGGTCGCCACCGATCTCACCGACACCCTCGAGGTGGAGCGCGCCGAGCGTGCCCGTCACGACACGATAGAGTCCCTCCGCAAGCTGCTCGAGGACCGGAGCGGATACATGGAGTTCCTCGAGGACGGCGAGCGGCTCATCGACGAGCTCTGCGAGGGCGGGCTGGACGCCCAGCAGGAGGCGCGCCTGCTCCACACCCTGAAGGGCAACAGCGCGATCTTCGCCCTCAACACCTTCTCGGCCCTGTGCCACGACCTCGAGTCCGCGGCCGAGGAGCGAGGCGGCGGCCTCACGCACGAGGACGGGCAGGTCCTGCGGACGCGCTGGGCAGAGTCGACGAGGCACCTGCTGCCGTTCGTGAACCGCGGACCGGACGAGTCGGTGCGCGTCTCGCACGCGGAGCTCGCCCACGTCATCGCGATGCTCGAGCGAGGCGCCTCGCGCCGCGACGTCGAGCAGCAGCTCCGCCAGTGGCGTTTCGAGCCGACGCGGCCTCGCCTCGACCGGATCGCGCACCAGGCGCGCCGCCTCGCCGAGAGCCTGGAGAAGGGCGCCCTCGCGGTGTCGATCGACGACCACGGAGTTCGCCTGCCGCGCGGGCCCTGGCGTCCGTTCTGGTCCTCCCTCGTGCACGTCGTGCGCAATGCCATCGATCACGGGCTCGAGCCCGAGCAGGACCGCCTCGAGGCGGGCAAGAGCGCGACCGGCCTCCTCTCCCTCGAGACCCGCATGCGCGACGGCGAGCTCGTGGTGGCGATTGCCGACGACGGCCGCGGCATCGACTGGGCCAAGGTCGCGAACGCCGCCCGGGCGCGTTCCCTGCCCGCGGAGACCCGCGAGGACCTCGTGGCCGCGCTCTTCACCGACGGGCTGTCCACCGCCGACGCGGTGACCGCCACGTCCGGCCGCGGCGTCGGCACCGCGGCTGCGCTCGAGGCCGCGGTCGCCCTCGGGGGACGCGTCGCGGTCACCTCCGAGCCCGGCCGCGGCACTCGCTTCGAGTTCTGCTTCCCGGCGAGCGCGCTGACCGATGACGCGCCGCCCGCCACGCGCGCCACACGCGTCACGCGGCTGTCGCTCGATGGAGGCGCGGCCGCTTAGGTCGCTCGCGGCGGCGCGTTCGTCGGTGTACCTTTCCCACCATGATGAGTCGCTCCGGTACGCTCTCCGCCCTCGCCGTCACCCTGACCGCAGGCGCCCTGTGCGCCGGGATCCTCGCCGCCTGCAGCAGCAGTGACGACGGCGCGGTCGGCGGCGGGACCCCGGACAGCGGCGGAAGCAGCAGCGGCGACCTCGGGGACGGCGGCACCAGCGCCGACGGCTCCTCCTCGACCGACGGCGGCATCACCGCGGACGGCGGCAGCAGCGAGATCCCGAAGCCGACCGCGTGCCCGGCCACGAAGTTCAAGACGCTGGTCGTCGTCGGCGACTCGATCTCGGACGTGGGCGGGAGCGGCGGGACGGCCGGCCAGCAGCCCTTCTATCGCACGCTCCTCGTGAAGAACGACGACGCGCTCTATCCCGAGTGGAAGGGCTTCGACCTCGCGACGTGCTGGGGCCTCGCCGACGCGAACATCGTGAAGGTGTCGCTCGGCGGTGCGGTCGCCACTGTGCCTTCGAACAACGGGGGCGGCGACCGCCACATCCTCCTCAACCAGATGAAGGCGGTCCCGGCGAACCTCGAGGGCCCGGTGCTCGTGGTCGGCACCATCGGCGGCAACGACGTCCAGGCCGGCCTCATCACGGTGCTCACCGGCACGCCCGCCCAGCAGCAGGAAAAGATCGACCAGTTCACCGCGGGCTTCGGCCTCGCGATGGCCGAGGCCACGAAGACCGACCGGTTCGGCGCGGGCGTGAAGACGACCGTGCTGATGACGAACATCTACGACCCGAGCGGCGGCACGGGCCACTTCTACTACGAGCCGAAGATGGCGACGTGCCCGGGCGCCCTCGGCCTCTGGCCCGACAACAAGGCGACCGCGCCGCTGCTCGCGCAGTGGAACCTCGCGATGGCGAACGAGGCCGCCAAGTACCCCGGCGTGCGCGTGCTGGAGCTGAACGCCCCGTTCGCCTCGCACTCGGTGAGCACGCCCGCCACGTCGAACTGGTTCTTCCAGGACTGCATCCACCCGAGCACGATGGGCCACAACGCCATCCGCGGCCTCTTCTGGTCGGGCATGGTCGGCCTGCCGTGACCGGCGCTCAGTAACAGCCGACGAGCTCGCCCTTCACGGCGCACTTCTGGTTCTTGGTGCACTTGTCGTCGGCGACGTACTTCTTGTTCACGCACCGGACGATCTGCTTCTCGTCCGGCGTGCAGGAGTAGTGGAGCTCCTTGTCACACGCGTCGCCCGGGACGGCGATGGAGTCGTCGCACTCGACCTTGAAGCCAGCCTTCGCATTGCCGGCGACCTTGCAGGCGTTCTTGCCCCGGCACTGGCTGGCGAGCACGAACTTGCCGCTCTTGCAGACGAGGGCGGCCTTCTTGTCGGTGAGCCCGCACGCGTAGTCGTCCTCCTCGCGGCAGACGTCGCCGACATTGGCGAAGCTGTTGTCGCAGACGACCTTCTTCGCCTCGGTCGTGCACCCGAGGTCACCGAGGCAGGCCTGCGAGAAGGCCCAGTGATTCTTCACGCACTCGAGCATCCCCTTCTTGTCGGGGCTGCAGACGAAGTCGTTCACCAGGTTGCAGACGTCCTTCTCCTCCGCGACGCTCTGGTCGCACACCGACTCGCTCCCCTGCTTCGTGCAGCCCGAGGCCCCGCGGCAGGGCATCGGCTCCCACTTGCCGTCGTGGCAGGCGAGCGCCTGCTTGTCGTCCGTGCACGTCTCCTTCGTCTCGATCTTGCAGGCGCCGCCGGCCTTCGGCTTGCAGCCGCTGCCGAGCGCGCCAAGCGGCGCCGCAGAACCGAGTGCGAGAACGATAGTCAGCAGACGAGCGCGGGACGGGGCCATCGGCCGCGCATCTTAGGCGGCGCGCCCGCCGTCTGACCAGCTTCCCTCGGTCCTCACTTGCGGCGGCGCGACGTCACTCCCGACGGATCGGCACGTTCCGGGGAGGGCTCGAGGAGCGTCGCGAACGTGATCGGGTGGCCGCCATAACGCCCCCTGGCGTCCAGCAGCACGTTCTCGAGATCGCGCCGGCGCCCCGCCGTACGATCGGGGAAGAGCGCCGCCTGCGACGCGGCAGGCCCGAGGTCGTGCGCGGAGACGCCGGTGAGGCGCACCCGCGCGCCCGCGAGCGGAAACCGGTCGAGCAGGAGGAGCGCCGCCTCGTGGAGGGTCGTCGTGTCGCTGGCGCGCGCCTCGAGGACGGTCCGCCTCGTGAGCAGCGTGAAGTCGGCATATTTGAGCTTCACGACGAGCGCGCCTGCGGTGAGCCCCTGCGCGGTGAGCCGCTCGGCGACGCGCGCGGCGTGCGCGAGGAGCGTGCGACCGATCGCTTCCTTGCTCGTGAGGTCCTCGTCGTACGTGACCTCGGCGCCGATCGACTTCGCGTCGCGTTCGGGGATGACCTCGCGGTCGTCGATGCCGCGCGCGAGCAGCCCGACGTCGCGTCCCCACGACCCGAGCACGCGCTCGAGGGTGGCACCGTCGGCGCGCGCGAGATCGCCGAGCGTCGCGAACCCGAGACGCCGCAGGTTCGGCGCCGTCTTCGGGCCGACGCCCCACATCTTCTCGATCGGCAGAGGCGCCAGGAACGCAGCCGCGTCACGGCCGACCACGGTGAGCCCGTCCGGCTTGTTCATGTCGCTCGCCACCTTGGCGACGAACTTGGAGCTCGCGACGCCCGCCGAGCACGTGAGCTGCGTCGCTGCCTGCACCTCGGTGCGGATGCGCCGCGCGATGGCCTCGCCGTCCCCGAAGAGCGACTGGCTGCCGGTCACGTCGAGGAACGCCTCGTCGATCGACAGCCCCTCGACGAGCGGCGTGTAGCGGCGGAAGACGTCGAACACCTCGTCGCTCGCGGCCTCGTACGCGCCACGGCTCGGCGGCACCACGATCGCCTGCGGACACTTGCGAAGCGCCTCGGCCATCGGCATCGCCGAGAAGACGCCGAACTTCCGCGCCTCGTACGAGGCCGCAGCCACTACTCCCCGGCGGGCCGCGCCGCCGACGAGGACGGGCTTGCCGCGCAGCGCGGGGTTGTCGCGCTGCTCGACCGACGCGAAGAACGCGTCCATGTCGATGTGCAGGATCTGCCGCAAAAACAGGCCTTCTCTGCGGCAACGCTACAACGAATGACAACTCGTTACCACTGCGGGACGAGCAGGCGGGTGGCGCGGGCGTTGTCGCGGTATGAACACGAGAATGGCCCGGATGGTCTCTGGCCGCGAGCCGCGAGGTCGTGGGCGCGTGCGAATGCTCCTGTTCCTCGCCGCGCTGCTCGGGATCTTCCTGGCGCGGCCGGCGGCGCACCACGCGCGCGCCACCGGGCTCCTCCTCTCGTTCTCCGATCCGAAGAGCAGGCCGGAGGTCACCGAGGAGATCATCGCCATCGACGTGCCGGCGTCCGCCGCCGGTCCCGCGCGCACCGTGAAGGCGCGCATCTTCGCGCCCCCTGGCGCGAGCGCCGCGGACGGGCCGGCGGTCGTGCTCGTGCACGGCGTGCAGTACCTCGGCATCGAGGAGCCGCGGCTCCAGCGCTTCGCGCGGTCGATCGTCAGCGCCGGGATCGTCGTCATGACCCCGCAGGTGGACGAGCTCGCCGACTATGCCGTGTCGCCGCGCTCGATCGAGACGGTCGGGGCGGCGCTCGAGGCGCTGCGCGCGAGATCCGGCGGCGCGAAGCAGGTGGGCCTCATGGGCACGAGCTTCGGCGGCGGCATCGCCCTGCTCACCGCCGCGGACCCGCGGTTCTCGGCGGGCGTTGCGTTCGTGGTGGCGATTGGCGCGCACGACGATCTCGCGCGCGTCTCGGGCTTCTTCGCGAACGACGAGATCCCCCGCGTCGACGGCACCATCGAGAAGCTGCACGCGCACGGCTACGGCTCGACGGTGCTCATCTACACGCATGCCGAGGACTTCTTCCCGCCCGAGGACGTGCCAGCCGCGCGCGAGGCGCTGCGGCTCTACCTGCAGGAGAAGCGCGACGAGGCGAAGAAGGCCGCGATGAGCCTCTCTCCGGAGTCGAAGGCCAGGATGGATATCGTGTTCGGTCCCGACATCCGCGCGCTGCGTCCCGAGCTCATGGCCATGATCGAGCGGCGCCGCGAGGACATGAAGATGGTGTCGCCGCACGGCCGCCTCGCCGGCCTCACCGCCAACGTCTACCTCCTGCACGGCGCGGGCGACACGGTGGTCCCGGCGACGGAGACGATGTGGCTCGCCCACGACGTCCCGGCGGGCCGCCTGCGCCGCGTGCTCGTGAGCCCCGCGATCGAGCACGTCGAGCTGAAGGAGCCCTCGCTCCAGGACCAGTGGTCGATCGTGGACTTCATGAGCGACGTCATCGGCGAGGCCGAGCTGGCCCGCCGCTGAGCGGCACCCGCGATCCTCAATCGATCTTCACCGGCGCGCCGTAGCTCTTCAGCTCGGCACGCGCCTCGCCGCCCTGGACGACCACCTCGAGGAGCACCATCCCGACGCCCGGACAGTACGTCGTCACGTAGCGCGAGCCGGGCGGCCGGCCGCCTTCCTCGGTGGTCTCGACGCAGCCGCTGTAGCTGCCGGCCGGAACCTTCGGGGACTTGTCGACGCTCGACACGCGCGTCGTGCCGCCGTGCTCGCCGGGCCACGTCGCGCCGACCTCGAGCGGCGCCTTGAGGATGAACGCGCCGCCGCTGTCGTAGGCCACGCCTTCCGGGCCGAGCACGAACCGCTTCGAGGTGTTCGAGAGGCGGAGCTCGCCATGCTGCGCGTCGGCGCGGTGGACGCGCGCGACCAGCATCCCCGTGTCACCGTTCTCCGTCGTCACGTAGTGGTAGAGGCGCCCCTCCTCGAGCGGGAAGTACGTCTCGACGCTCGAGGTCGGCTTTCCCTTGGCGGCGTTCGGTGCCGCCGCGGGCGGGGCGTCGCCGCACGCGCTGGTGACCACGAGCAGCGCTATCCCGAGGACGTTCCTTCGCTTCACCAGGCCATCGTACCCCGGCCGGTCGCCGGCGCGCTCAGGAGCCGACCTCCGCCACGTCGCCCACCTCCGCGATCATCGCCTCGAGCGCCTCCAGCTCCACCGGCTTCTCGAGGTGGCGAATGCCGGGCCTCGCGAGGAACTCCCGCGCGCGGTCGGTGGTGGCGCCGCCGGTCAGGAAGATCATGCGCGCGGTCAGGCAGGGCGCGGCCTTCGCGAGCTCGGCGTGGAGGTCCATGCCGGTCTTCCCGGGCATCATCAGGTCGCAGAAGATGACGTCGAAGGCGGTGCTCTCCGCGAAGATCTCGAGCGCGCGCTCGGCGCTGGAAGCGAGGGCCACCTCGTGGTCGTACGCGAGCAGCATCCGGAGGGACTCGGCGTAGCGCGCCTCGTCGTCGATCACGCAGATGCGCTTGCGCGACGGCACCGACGGCGGCGACGGCGCCTCGCGAGTGACCGGTGCCGCGGGCGGCGTCGCCACGACGGGCGCGATGGGCAGCGACACGGTGAACGTCGTTCCGCGCGGCCCGGTGCTCGTGACCGCGATCTCTCCGCCGAGGTCGCGCACGATGCCGTGGCAGATCGAGAGGCCGAGGCCGGTTCCTCCGCCGGTCGGGTTGGTCGTGAAGAACGGATCGAAGATGCGCGGCAGGTGCTCGGGCGAGATGCCGGTGCCGGTGTCGGAGACCGAGATGCAGACCCGCCCCGGCTCGCCGACATGCGTGCGCACGCGGATCTCGTTGGCCGCGTCAGGGTCGGGCCTGATCGCATGTGCCGCGTTGACGAGCAGGTTCATGACCACCTGCGAGAGGCGCGATTCGTGGGCGAAGGCCGGCGGCGTCTCCTCGTAGTCGCGGACGAGGCGCGCGCGCTGGCCGATCTCGTGCGCGGCGACGGTGATCGACAGCTCCGCGACACGCGCCAGGTCGGTCGGGCCGCGCTCGTCGCTCTCGGCGCGCGAGAACGTCTTCAGGCCGCGGACGATGTCGCGCATCCGCGCCGAGCCATGGCGCGCCGCCTCCACCGCCTCCTGCATCGTCTCGAGCGTGGACCGGTCGACCGACGCCAGCCCCTTCCCGAGCTCGCGCTGGAGCAGATCGAGGTTCGAGGCCACGTACGCGAGGGGGTTGTTGATCTCGTGGGCGATGCCGCTCGCCAGCGTGCCGAGTGACGCGAGCTTGCCCGAGAGGAGCAGCTGGTCCTCCATCTGACGGCGCTCGGTCACGTCCTGCGTCGAGCCGACCATCTCCACCGGGCGCCCGTCCTCGCCGACCACGGTGCGGCCGCGGCAGTGGACCCAGCGGATCGTCCCGTCGGCGAGCAGGAGGCGATGGTTGAAGCGGAAGCTCTCCGCGTTCTTCAGCGCATCCTCGATGGTGCCGGTCACGAACGGGCGATCGTCCGGATGGATCAGCGCGACGAACGCCTCGAAGCTCGGCGTGAACGAGGAGGGCACGCCGAAGATCTGGTAGAGCTGCTCGGACCAGGCGACGGACCCGTCGGCGAGCGTCCACTCCCAGGTCCCGAGCTGTCCGACCTCCTGCGTCAGGTCGAGGAGACGCATGCGCGAGGCCAGGCTGCGCAGGCGCTCGCGTGCGATGAGCGCGGTGCCGGCGCCCACGAACACGAGGAACACCACGCGGACCACCGTGGGAAGCACGTGGTCGTGGATCTGCCCGGTGAGGACGGCCATGAGCACGTACCCCGCCGCCGCGAAGCACGCGGCCGCGATCGACTCGCGCGGTCGCTGCCGGAGCGACACCGTGATGATCGATCCGAAGAGCGCCACGAACCACGCCGACTCGACGCCGCCCGTCGCGTAGACCCACAGCACGCTGAGCCCCGCGTCGCCCAGCGTGGTGAGCCAGGGCCACTTCACCATTCCCGTGCGCGAATAGGGACGCCAGACGAGGCCGGACAATCCGAAGATCCAGCCCATCGCGAGGAGCGCGTAGGCGATCGTCGGGTGCATCGTCGGCCCGTGCGGAGCGAAGGGGAAGATCGCGGTCCCGGCGGCGCTCACGGCCAGGTGCAGGGCTGCGAGCTGCCGCTCCGCCACGTTGCTGCTGCCGCGGGCGAGCGCACGCGCCTCGGGGCTATTCGGGGTAGAGCGCTCCACGCTTCCCTTCTCTCTTGCGCTGGCGCATCCGGGAATTCAAGTCACGCGGTGCACGAGCCTCACCGCGACTTCGCGTCGAGGGTGGCGAGGATGGCGTCGATCTCCTCGGCGCGCCGGTGGGCCGTCTGCTTGCGCGCGTCCTCTGCGAGGAGCGACTCGGCCCTGCGGAACCGTGCGGCGACGTCGCGGAGGTGAGGCCCTGCCGCAGAGCCCTCCGGCACCGCGAGTGACCGGAGATGCGCCGCGTCGAAGGCCGCCCACCCGGCGTACGGGCCGCCCTCCGCGACGAGCGCGTCGAGCGCCTCGGTGTGATGGAGCTCGAGGGCCGACGGGGTGGGCGCGCGCATCATCTCGGCGGCGCTCGCCGGGCCTTGCGCGAGGGCGGCGGCGAGCGCGAGGAGGAGACGGTCCTCGGCGGACCCACCCGCTCGCGCGGCATGCCCGGCCTCGACGAAGTCGACCCGGCGCCAGGCGCGCGCGCCGAGCGCGAACCGCCGCGCGGCATAGAGATCGCGGATGTCGGGGCGCAGCTTCGCAGCGGGGTCACCCGCGAACATGCTGCGGACCGCGAACGGCACGCCGCGGCCCAGGCCGGCGGGGAGCTCGTCGCCGGGCGGACCCACGAGGTCGAACGTGTCGATCCAGAACGGCGAGAGCGTCGCGATGACCTTTTCGCGTGGCGTCTTCGGCTCGGGCGCGGGCGGCTCCTTCCACATGAGATCGCCGAGCGCGTCGATGCGTCGCCCGCCGTACAGGGAGGAGAGGAGCAGCCGGGCGCCGTTCGTGCGCTCGTCGGCGAGCACGCCGGCCTGGGCGGCGTCGGAGAGGCCAACGAGGGCCGCGTCGCGGCCGCGTCGCTTGCGCGGCTCGAGGGCCTCGTCGAGCGCGATCTCGTAGATGGATCGCAGCTCCGGGTCCCAGCCGGCGGGCGTCGGCGCCGACCGGATGGCCGAGACGAGCCGCAGGTCGGCATTGCCGGCGCCGAGCGCGGCGATGCCGCGGCCGTACCCGGTGAGACCCGCGGCGCCGGCGGACAGCGTCTCGATGGCGGTCGACTGCTCGACCATCCACGTCAGCAGCGGACCGCGGATGAAGGCCTTCACCTTCTCCGTCTCGACGGCGGTGGGCGGGAGGCGCGGCGGGCTCGCGCCGGTGCGGGCCAGCTTGGCCGCGAGCGAGAGGCCGACGAGTACGTGCGAGGCGCGGCTGACCAGGGTGCGGTGCGCGGCGAGGTACGGGTCGACGAGCTGATCGGCGCAGCCCTCGGGCGCGAGGTCGGCACGGAGCGCGCGCACGAGGCCCGCCTCCTTGCGATCGGCCTCCGGCTCCAGGGCAGCGAGGGCGGCATCGATCCGGGCGGCGTCACCCGCGCCGAGCGCCGCGACGACATCGGCCGGCGCGGGGGTCGCCGGGGCCCGCTTCACGAAGGCCACGCAGGCCGGCGCCGGCGCTGCGATGCCCTTCGCGCGGATCGCCGCTTCCCACGCGTCGAGGCGCAGGGGCTGCGGGCCAGGACGCGTCAGCTCGTCGCGCGGCGCGCTCGGGAGGGCGAACGG
>JAQBQL010000224.1 GCA_028287035.1 Labilithrix sp.
GATCCGCTCGTCGTAGCCGCAGATGGTCGTCTCGACGGGGACGCGATTGGGCGGCGGAGTCTCGATGGTGCTCATGTCCTTCCCGCCCATGAGCGATAGATAGAGCGTGCGCGGGATGGGCGTCGCCGAGAGCGTGAGCACGTCGACCTGTGTGCGGAGCGCCTTGATGCGCTCCTTGTGCGTGACCCCGAACCGCTGCTCCTCGTCGACCACGAGCAGCCCGAGGCTCTTGAAGTGGATGTCCTTCGAGAGCAGGCGGTGCGTGCCGATGACGATGTCGACCTTGCCGTCCTTCAGGCCGGCCATCGTCTCGTCCGACTCGCGCTTGCCCTGGAAGCGCGAGAGCGCCTTCAGCGTGATCGGGTAGTCGCGCATGCGCGCCTCGAAGACGCGGTAGTGCTGCTGCGCGAGCACGGTGGTGGGGCAGAGGACGGCCACCTGCTTGCCGGCCATGGCGACGCGGAACGCCGCGCGGATCGCCACCTCGGTCTTGCCGAACCCGACGTCCCCGCACACGAGGCGGTCCATGGGCCGCGCGGTCTCGAGGTCCTTGTTGACCTCCTCGATGGCGCGCGCCTGATCGTCGGTCTCGTCGAACGGGAAGGTCGCCTCGAAGGCGCGGTAGTCGTCGCTCGCGGGCTCGATGGCATCACCGGGCTGGGCCTGGCGCTCGGCGTAGAGGCGCAGCAGCTCGTCGGCCATCTGCTTGACCGCCTTCTCGACGCGCGCCTTCGTCTTCGCGAAGGTGGAGCCGCCGAGGCGATCGATCTTCGGCTCGCCGGTCTCGCCGCCCGAGAACTTCTGGATCTGGTTCAGCCGGTAGACCGGCAGGTACAGCTTGTCGCCCGACGCGTACTCGACGACGAGCAGGTCGACGGTGAGGCCGCCCACGTTGCGGTGGACGAGGCCCTGGTAGCGCCCGATGCCGTGCTCGACGTGCACGACGTAGTCGCCGACGTTCAGCGACCTGAGGTCCTCGACGAACGCCTTGGCGCTGTCGGCGCGCGTGCGGCGCTCGCGCGCGCGATGGGCACGGCCGCCGAAGATCTCCTCCTCGGCGACGATGACGTAGCCCTCGCCGGGGAGCACCACGCCGCGCCCCAGCGGGCCGACCACGATCTGGGCGTCGACGTCCTCCTCGCCGTGGCCGGCGCGGGCGAGCGGCTCGGTGAGCCATCCCGCGTCGAAGGCGGCGGCGCGCACGCGGCACCGGATGTCCTGGTGGCGGAGGAGGCCGGCGAGACGCTCGGCCTGGGTCTGCGCCCGCGCGGTGAGGAAGACGCGGAGGCCGCTGTCCTTCCAGTGGCGGATGCGGCGCGCCACGGGCACCAGCGTCCCGGCGCGGCCGCCCGCCTGCTTGTCGGTCCCGCCCTTGGCGCCGCGCGACTGCTTCACCGCGCGCGTGAGGTCCTCGTGGTCGAAAGCTGCAAGATGCACGCTCTGGTTCGTGACCTCGAAGCTCGCGAGCCCCTCCGCGGAGCCCGCGACCGGCGCGCCGTGGAGCACCACGACCGGATGCGCGGCGAGGAACGTCATCACCTCCGGCTCGCTCGCGTAGAAGGTGCTCGCGAGGAACTGCGGCTCGGCCGCCTTGGCCTGCGCGTCGACCTCGGCGCGTCCGAGCTCGTCCAGCACGACCCGCGTGATCGCCGGCGCATCGGCGAGCACCACGCGCGTCCCGGCGGGCAGGTAGTCGGCGAGCGGCGCGAGCGACTCGTAGTACGCGGGCAGGAACGCGTCGGCCCCGAAGAACGCGCGGCCGGTGGCCACGTCGTCGACGAGCATGCGCGTCTTCATGGTCGGCCAGTCGATCATGTCGGCGAGCTGCAGCACCCGCGACTTCGCCCGCTCGACGTGCTCCTTCGTGAGGATCGCGTCGCGCGCCGGAGGGAGCCAAAGCTCCGGCAACGTCGCGTCGCGCCGCGTCGTCTGCGCCGCCGGATCGAATGGCTTGATCGAGAGCACGCCGTCGCCGAAGAGCTCGATGCGCGCCGGCTCGTCGGCGCCGGGCGGCCAGATGTCGAGCAGCGATCCGCGGACCGCGAGCGATCCCGGATCCTCGACGACGGGGACGCGCAGGTACCCGGCGTCCACGAGATCGCGGATCAGCCGGTCGCGGTCGATGTCCTGATCGGGAACGATGCGATGGGTGTGCGCGCGCACCACGTCGCGGGGCACGAGCTTCCGCGCGAGCGCCGAGGCGGCGATCACGAGCACGCGGAACGGCCGGCCCGCCGCCAGGTGTGCGAGCGTCGCCATGCGGCTGAGGGCCGAGCGACGGTCCGGGTTCACGTCGGCATACGGTGACGTCTCGGCCGTGGCGAGCACGAGCACCTCGGCGCCGTCGGACATGTCGTCCGGGTCCTCGCCGCGGGGCGGTGACGCTGACCCGAGCAGGAAGCGGACGTCCTTCGCCAGGTTGCGCGCCGCGTCCACGTCCTCGGTGACGACGAGCACCGGCGACCGCGGCGCGCGGGCGAGCGCCGTCACGACGAGCGCATCGGCACAGCCACGCACGCCTGCGACGTCGAGGCGCGGAGCGCTGGCCGACAGCGTGGGGAGCTCGGCCAGGCGGGTGACGACGACGCCCTCCGGCGGGAGCACGGAGGGCAGCGCGTCGAGCTCGCTCATCTCGACCACCCGCTCCTTCTAGTGGCGACCGCCGCCTTGCGCAATGGCCGCAACCCGCTGGCGCGAGCGTTGCACGGCACGGCCGCCATGACCGCCATTGCTCCCCCTCCCGTCGGCTCTGACACCGAGCCGGGCGTCGCCCGCGACAACAAGAACGCGCTCGCGGCGCTCCAGCACGATCAGGCGCCCCTTCCGAAGCGCGGATCGCTCCTGGCCGTGATCGGGAGCGTCATCGCGCTCGGCCTCGTCGGCTTCGCGGCCGCCACGGTCGGGGCGAAGAGCACCAGGTTCCGCCGGCCCTGGTACGCGCGGCTAGCGCGCCGGTGACCGACGGCGCCCGCGCCAGACGCGCAGCCCGGCCGGGATGACGACGAGCGCGCAGACGAGGCCCGCGGTCGAGCCGAGCGCGCCCACCTTGCCGACGTCGACGAGCCCTGCGAACCGGCAAACCACGAGCGCCCCGAAGCCGGCGGCGGTGGTGAGCGCGGTCGACGCGGCGAGCGGCGCCTGGTGGGCGAGCGCCTCGTCGATCGACCCGCGCCGGTTCGCCGCGTCGAGCAGGAAGAGCGCCTCGTCGAGCGTGATCCCGAGGAGCACCGGGAGGACCATCGCGTCGTAGACGTGCCAGTGGACGCCGAGGAGGCGCGCGAAGAGCAGCACGATCGCGATCTCGACGACGAGGACGAGCACGGCGAGCAGCACCGCGCTCACCTTGCGGAGCGAGAGGCCGAGCACCACGAGGACCATCGCGGTCGCGGCGAGCAGGACGCGCGGCAGGTCGTGCACCATGGAGTCCTTGAGCGACACCTCGAGGTCCGCGAAGCCCGTGAAGATGGCCTCGGGATCGGCCGCGCGGAGGGTCGCGCGCGCCTCCGCCTGCAGCGCCGGATCCTTCGCGAGGCGCACGAAGGTGACCACCAGGGTGCCGCGCTCGTCGTGCCCGAGGTGCCGGCGGACCACCCACTGGAGCGCGGGGTCGTCGCTGGCTGCGACGTCGGTGATCGTCTCGGTGGGCCGCGCGAACGCGGCGAGGGCGGGCGCGAAGCCGTCCGGAGCGAGACCGACCTGGGCCAGCGCCTTGCGCAGATCGGCCTGTTTTCCGGGCAGATCGAGGCCGTTTCGAAGATCGAGCCGCACGCGCTGCGCGGCGGTCGACGGAGCGACCGCACCGAGCGAGTCGAAGCCCTCGATGGTGCCGCCCTTGGCGAGGCGCTCGGCCGTCTCGCTCACGGAGTCCGCCCGCGCCCGTGCCCGCGCCGGGTCGGAATCGGCGGAGACCACCATGAGCTGCCCCTTGGTTCCGCCGAAGGTCGCGTAGATCTCGTCGTACGTGGCCATCGCCGGGAGCGTGCGCGCATCGAGCGCGACGACGCCGTGATCGATGCTGGGCGTGCCGAACGCGACGGCGAGGGCGAGCGCACCCGCCGCGAGCCCGAGCGCGAAGAGCGCGCGCGGGCGGGTCGCGGTGAGGGCCGCGACTGCCGGCAGCCGCAGGGCCGGAGGCGGAGCGCCGCGCTCGAGCAGCGCGCCGACCTCGGGGACGAAGAGCAGGATGGCGATCGCGGTGAGCACCTCGCCCGCTCCGCAGAGGATGCCGAGCTGACGCATTCCCGTGATGTCACTGAGCGCGAGGCACGCGAACGCCGCTCCCGCCGCGCCGGCCGCCGCGAGCGTGGGCCGCCAGGTGTCTCGCCGCGCGATGGCGGCGGCCTCCGCGGGCGGATGGCCCTCGCGCCGGGCCTCGAGGAGGCGCCCGTACACGTGCACGCCCGTGTCCACGCCAACGCCGATGACGACCGCCGCGAAGGCGGTCGCGATCGCGGACAGGCGCGGGTAGAGGAGCGCGGCGAGGGCGGTGGTCCACAGCGTCCCCGCCACGAGCGGCGGCAGCACCGCGAGGAGCGCGCGCGGCCGGCGGAACGTGAACAGGAACACGAGCGAGGCGAGGACCGTCGAGAGCACGCCGCTCTTCGTGAGGTCGCCCTTCATCATCGCCTCGGTCTGCTTGGCGATGACGTGGCCACCGGTGAGCGCGATGCGAACCCCGGGATGCGCGCGCCGCACGGGCTCGAGGGCGGCGTCCGCCTCGTTCGCGAAGCGCGCCGCGGCCTTGCCATCGAACGCGCCGCCGCGCGGCTCGACCACGAGGAGGCGCGCCTTGCCGCCGTCGGCCACGAAGGCGCCCCCGCCGCTCGTGCGCGCGCCGGCCGCGATCTCCATCTGCCGCTCGAACGGGATCATCGTGAGGCGGAGCGGGTCGCGCGCGAGCGTCTCCTCGGCCTCGCCGGCGCCGGGCGCGAGGAGGAGCGCGCGCGTGTCCCGGAGGCGCGCCAGCATTCCCTCGGGGGTGAGGGCCTGCGCGAGCTCGTCACGCGCGATGGGGCCGGCGAACCGCCAGGCGGCCGTCGGATCCGGCGCCTCGCCGGCCCGCGCCCGTGGGGCCGGCATCTCCTCGATGACCTGCGCGACCACCGACGTGCCGCGGAGGGCGGCGGCCGCCTCGTGAGCGGCCAGCTCGACGGCCGCGCGATCGTCACCGCGCAGCAGCACCGGCGCCACGTCGCCGCCGCCGAACACGCGGGTGACGCGCGCGAGCATCTCCGCCTCGGCGGTGTGCGGGAAGAGCTCGGTGAGGTCGGTGGAGAGCTTGAGCCGCGTCACGAGCACGATCGATGCGATCGTGACCACGACGCCGAGCAGGCGGAGCAGCCTCACGGCTCGGACGGTTCGGGCGGCGGCGTCACCCGCACCCGCACGCGGAGGATGCGCCGGCGGCTCACGCTCGTGATCTCCGCGGTGGCGAACTCGCCGAGCTCGGCGCGATCACCGATGCGCGGGATGCGGCCGAGATGGTTGAGCACGACGACGCCGACGGTCTCCGCCGCCTGCTCCTCGTCGAAGCTCACGCCGATGCCGCGGAGCTCCTCCATCGTGGCTCGCGCGTCGACGTCCCACGCGTTGTCCTCGCTCAGGACCTTCACGACGCGCGCGCCCTCGACGTCGAGCTCGTCCTTGATCTCGCCGACGATCTCCTCGAGGAGATCCTCCATCGTCACGATGCCGCTGGTCCCGCCGTACTCGTCGACGACGATCGCGATCGGGACCTGCGCCTTCTGCATGTCGCGCATCACGTCGAGCAGGCTGCGGCTCTCGGGGACGAAGAGGAGCTCGCGGCGGAGCGACTCGAGCGTCGTGAGCTTCTCGTTCGCGGGATCGAGCAGGAAATCCTTCGCGTAGAGGTAGCCCGCGATCTCGTCGATGTTGCGCTCCTTCGTGAGGATGACGCGGGAGTACTGGTGGGTGCGGAGCTGCTTCGTCGCCTCCTCGCCGCTCGTGACGAGCGGGAGCGTGAAGACGTCGACGCGCGGGACCATCGCACGGCGGGCGGTCCGGTTCGCGAAGCGCGCCACCCGCTCGAAGAGGTCCGCGCGGCTACGGCCACCCGGGCCGCGCGCCGCGCTGGCGGCGAGGATGCCGATGAGCTCGTCCTCGGAGAGCGACCCCTCGCTGGCGGTGTCGCTGCTCATGCCCATGCTGCGGAGGATCACCTTCGTCGCCTTCTCGAGCACCCACAGCAGGGGCATGAAGACGAGGTAGATGATCTGGAGGAGGCGCGCCGAGCCGAGCGCGACCGCATCGGAACGCTGGATCGCGATGAGCTTGGGCACGAGCTCCCCGAAGAGCACGTGGCCGAACGTGAGCAGCGCGAACGCGACCACCACCACCACGTAGTGGAGGTACTTGCCGGGCTCGTGGCCGATGAAGAAGAGCGTCGCGCGGTCGACCTGGCGCTCGACCGCGGGCTCGCCGACCCAGCCGAGGCCGAGGCTGGCGAGGGTGATGCCGAACTGCGTCACCGACAGGTAGCGGTCGAGGCGACCGACGACGTTGCGGGCGCGCTCGATGCGCGGGTCCTCGCGGGGCACCTTCTGGGAGTGCGCGAGCGTCGTGCTCACCTTGACGAGGGCGAACTCCGCGGCGACGAAGAACCCGTTCAGGACGATGAAGACGACGGCGAGGAAGAGCCCGAGCACGATGGGCGAGCGATCCTAGCAGAAGCTGCACGTATCCTCCGGTGTAGGTGAGAAGCGGCGCAAAATCGCCGGTGCCTCCTCAAGTCGCGGGAGAAGCGGCCGTACCAGCTGCATGGCTTCTCGTTCGAACTGGCTCCTCACCTTCACCAGCGTGGCCGCGGCCGCGTGGATTGCCGCCTGTGGAGAGGGGCGGCCCGACGTCGGCGGCACGAGCGGCAGCACCCTCGTCACCACCGGCGGCGGCGGCGGCGAGGCCGGCGACGGCGGCACCAGCCACGCGGCGGCGGGAGCGGCGTGTGCGACACCTGGCGAGACGAAGGGGTGCAGCGCCATCCACCAGGTCGTCGACGGCGAGGTCCTCTGCTCGATCGGGTTCCAGCGCTGCGAGGACGATCACACGTGGAGCGCCTGCCAGCCGGAGCGAATCGTCACGAAGGCGATGCCCGCGCTGAGCACCCAGGGGTACGGCGACCCGGGCAACTGCGCCGATCCCTGCACGCCCGACTGCCTCACCACCGTGGACACCCCAGGCGGGCTCGCGCTGCCCGGCGGCCTGAACAACGACGGAGGCGGCGTGACGCTGAACGCCGTTCCGCCGCCGCCCAACACGTGCACCGGTCTCACCATCTCGCCGGCGAACCCGACGATCACCGTCACCGGCGCCAACCCGACGCCGACCCAGCAGTTCACCGCCGCGCTCGTTCCGGCCGGCTGCAATCCCGCGGCGCCGACGGCCCTCTTCTACACGGACAAGTTCGACGTCGCCCAGATGGGCACGACGGCGCCGGGCCTCCTCACCGTCGCGGTCCCGGTCGCCGGCACCGTCCAGGTGAGCGCCGGCCTCGGTCCGTACACGGCAACGACCACCGCGACGATCAAGGTGGACGCGGCGTCGCCGAGCACTGCGCAGCCGCCGCCGTCGGGCGCGAGCCTCACCAACTTCGGCGCGGAGCTCCCGGGCGATCCGGCCGACGCGAACCTCGAGATCCTCTACCCGTACACCGAGACCGTCCTGCCGATGGGCCTGCCGGCGCCGCTCCTCCAGTGGCGGAACAACAGCGTCGCCGCGACCGGCGGCGTCACGGTCACGATCACCTACCCGGCGGAGAGCGCCACGCCGGCGTTCACCATCACCGCGCTCGCCACCGAGTCCACGACGGCGCCCGTTCCGCTCCGCGGCGCGCAGCCCCGGTACACCTTCCCGCAGATCCAGTGGCAGGCGCTCGAGCAGACCGTGCACCGCAACCGCGCCGCCCTCGGCGACAAGGCGCGCATCAAGGTGCGGCGCCGCGTCGGCACCACGACCTACCTCGCGAAGTCCGTCGACGTCCACATCGCGCCGGGCCAGCTGAAGGGGCGCATCTATTACAACTCGTACGGGACGGCGCTCGTCAACAACTACAGCGGCGCCAAGCAGAGCGCGGGCGGCGCGTTCGTCGGCGGCGGCTTCGGGGCCGCGACGCTGATGATCCCGCCGGGCGGCGCGGCGCCGGTGGTGGCCGCTGGCTTCAACGGGGCGGGCGGCTGCATCGTGTGCCACTCCGCATCGGCGGACGGGGCGACGCTCATCTCCGCCAACGAGAGCTACGTCGCCCGCAAGTACACGTTCCCGGGCACACCGCCGAGCGGCGGCACCTCGTACAGCAGCAACGCCGCGCTCGTCTACGCCGGCATCAACCCGACCTCGACGCGCATCCTGTCGAGCGCCGGCGCCTTCTCCGGCGACTCGGTCTCGAGGCTCTACGACATCAACGGAGCGCTCGTCGTCGGGAGCAACGTGCCGAGCACGCTGAAGGCGGGATTCCCCTCGTTCGCGCCGGACGGTAGCGCGGTGGCCTTCAACTTCCGCGGCGGCAGCGCGAGCCCGCTGTCGGCCGCGGCCGCCGACGGCACCTCCGTCGCGACGATGGCCTTCGACGGCAACAAGACGTTCTCGGGCTTCCGCAAGCTCGTGACGCCGGCCGGCGGCCCCTCGGTGTGGCCCGGCTTCCTGCCGGCCAAGGAAGGCGTCGTGTACGAGGTCGAGACGCGCACGACCCCGAACGGCGGCTACGGCGCGACTCGCCACGACTGCGAGTGCGCGACGTACTCGGGCGCGACCGGCGAGCTGTGGTGGGTCGACACCGGCGCATCTCCGGCGCCGGTGCGGCTCAACCGGGCGAACGGCTACGACGCGTCGGGCGCGAACGGAGTGCTCCCCACGCTCCCCGCGACCGGCCACGCCGGCTACCTCGGCACGACCGGCCCCGCGGGCGCCGGCTTCTACGAGCAGCGCTACAACTACGAGCCCACCGTGCTCCCCCAGAAGATCGGCGGGTACTCGTGGGTCATCTTCACGTCCCGCCGCATGTACGGCAACGTCGCGACCATCAACCCGTACGCTTCGGACCCGCGCTACGACGACATCAGCATCGACCCGACGCCGAAGAAGCTCTGGGTCGCCGCGATCGACGGCAGCCCGACCCCCGGCAGCGACCCGAGCTACCCGGCCTTCTACCTGCCCGGCCAGGAGCTCATCGCCGGCAACTCGCGCGCGGTCTTCGCGCTCGACGCCTGCCATCCCGCCGCCGCCACCGGCGCGCCCCTGACCCCCGCGAACCTCTGCGACTCGGATCTCGACTGCTGCAACGCCCCCGGCACCGCGGCGTGCGTCCTCGACCCGCCGCCGCTCGGCAGCCCGCCCGTCAAGCACTGCGTTGCCACCAGCGCCAGCGTGTGCCGCGCGGTCGGCGAGAGCTGCCTCACGACGAGCAACTGCTGCAACGCCGTCTCGGGCGGCGTCTGCGCGGCGGGCGTGTGCGCGACGCCGCCCGCGTACTATCTCGACCAGACGATGAGCCGCGACTTCAGCGCTGCCTGCCTTCCCGGCTACAACGTGCGCTGGGGCCTCTTCGACTGGCAGTCGCGGACGCCGGGCAACAGCAAGATCCAGTTCTCGGCGCAGACGAGCGACGACGGCGTGACCTGGTCGCCCGCTTCTCCGCTGCTCTTCGCCACCGCCTCCGGCCCGGACGTCGTCGCCCCGAACTGGGCGACCACCGGCAGGTACGTGTCGACCGCGCTCGGTCAGTCGCCTCAGGGCTCGCCGACCAACAAGAAGCTGCGCATCACGATGGCCCTCCAGGCCTCGAGCGACCGTGGCTCCTCGCCGACGCTCATCGACTGGCGGCAGTCGATCCTCTGCGTCCCCTCGGAGTGAGCTACTTCCCGAGGTCGAGGGCGATCGTCGGCACGCCGGCCTCGCCCTTCTCGAGGTACCCGTACCGTGCGAGGTTTCCCATCACGCGGACCACGTAGCCGCGCGTCTCGAGGAAGGGGATGCTCTCGACGAACACATCGAGGCTCTCGCCCTTCGCGTGCGCGAGCCACCGGCCGATGGCCTCGGGGCCGGCGTTGTAGGCGCCCGACGCGAGGGCCGCGTTTCCGTCGAGCTTGTCGAGGAGCTCACGGAGGTAGAGCGCGCCGAGCGCGATGTTGTGGTTCCCGCGCACGAGCCATGCCTCCTCGTGGGGCACGCCGGCGGTCGAGGCGACGGTCTGCGCGGTCTCGGGCATCAGCTGGAGGAGGCCGACCGCGCGCGCCGGCGACACGACCTCCTCGTCGAAGGCGCTCTCCTGGCGCATCACCGCCCAGAGCAGGTTGGGCGGCAGCGACGACCTCGCCTCCGCCGCGCGGATGGCCGGCGTGTGCGGGCGAGGGTAGGCGCACTCCCACGCCCAGCGGGTGCGCGGCCCGGGCGCGGTGTCGAACGTGCGCGGCGTGATCTGCTGCGAGATCTGGAAGCGGCGCTTGCCGCGATCGAGGGCGGCGTAGGCGCCGCAGAGCGCCTCGGTCCCGCGGCCCTGCGCCTTCGCCTTCACGACGTCCTCGCGATCCCGCAGCGCCTCCTCGGCCTCGGCGTCGAGCCCGATCCGGTGCAGCGTGTCGACGGGCGGCGGCAGCTCGCTGGGCAGCGCCTCGGGCGCGGCGCTCGTGTCCGCGCCCTCGATGGCGGGCGGAAGCGGCGCCTTCGCCTCGACGAGGCGCGCGCGTGCAACGAGCGCAGGCCAGCTGAGCGGCTTGCTCTTCGCCACCTCGGTCCAGCGGGACACCGCGTGCAGGCGGTCGCCGTCCTCGAGGGCGGCGTAGGCCGCGAGGTTCGTCCAGCGGGCCTGCTGGAGCGCGTCGTTGTCACCGCCGGCGAGGTCCTCGAGGAGCTTCCGCGCCACCTTGAAGTCCTTCGCCTCGAGATGGGCGATGGCGCGGTAGCGATCGGCCTCGCGCCGGTCGTGGCCGGAGGGGTAGTGCTTCACGTAGTCGCCGAGCGCGGTCGCCGCGTCGCGCCAGCGGCCGGCGAGCAGGTGGGAACGGGCGACGTGGAACTCGGCCTGGTCGGCCCACGGCGTCTTCGGGAAGCGCTGGATCACCGCGGCGAACGCGGGCAGCGCGTCGCCGTCGCGATCGGCCCGCGAGAATGCGCGCGCGGTCAGGAAGCTGTCCTCCGCGGCGTGCGGTCCGCCGATCGCCGCGCAGGAGCGGTACTGGAGCGCCGCCTCGGGGTAGCGCGTGCGCGCCTTGTAGAGGGCCTCGGCGCGCGCCCGGCACACGTCGAGCGCCGGGGCTGCCTTGCCCAGGGCGTTGGCGGCGTGGTCGACCGCCTTCAGCGCCTCCTCGGGACGGCCGGCGTCGGCGAGCACGTGCGAGCGCGCGAGCCAGTC
>JAQBQL010000248.1 GCA_028287035.1 Labilithrix sp.
GCGGCATCACGGGCGTGCGCGTCGGCCGCCGCGTCGCCCGCGTCGGTCGTGGCCGCCGCCTTGTCGTGACAGCCGGCGACGCTCGCCGCGCCTGCGACGAGCAGCGCCGCAGCCGCGGCCGCACCGAGGAGCGACCGCCACTTCACGGCGTCTCCGCTCCCTCTCCTCACGCGCCTCAGGCGAGGTTCGGCAGGGTCACGATGTCCACGTGCAGAACCTCCTCGAAGGCCCGGATCTCCGCCATGCACGCCTCGCTCGGGCGCGACATGATGCGGAGCTTCGCGCAGGAGGCGCCGCCGCCCTCGAAGACGGTGTTCGTCATCTCCTCGACGTTGATCGCGTGGCGCTTGATGACCGCGAGCACGTTGGCGAGCGTGCCCACCTTGTCGAGCATGCGGATGACCATCTGGAAGCGGGCCGTCGACTGGTTCATCACGTTGACGACGTTCGGGACGTTGCCCTCGGTCAGGAACGAGCGGATGACGCGGACCGTCTCGGTCGCGATCGACAGCTGCGCTTGGTCGGTCGACGCGGCGATGTGCGGCGTCGCGTACACGAAGCCGCCGGTGGACGTCGGGGTGACGAGGTTGAAGAGCTCGGCGCCGATCTCCTTCTTGCCGCGCGGCTCGTCGGGGACGACGTCGAGCCCGACGCGGAGCCCGCGCGTCTTCACCGCGTCCTGCATGGCCGCGTGATCGACGAGGTCGGCGCGGGCGCAGTTGATGAAGATGGACCGCTTCGGCATCGCCTCGAAGACCTTGCGGCTGATGATCCCGCGGGTGCGGTCGTTCAGCGCGAGGTGGACCGTGAGGATGTCGGACTTCGCGGCGAGGTCCTCGATGGAGCTCGCGTAGCCGATGCCCATGTCGTTGGCGCGTGCCGCGGAGAGGCTGCGGCTCCAGGCGATCGGGTGGAGGCCGAAGGTCTTCGCGCGCTGGCACACGTCACGGCCGATGGCGCCGAGGCCGACGATGCCGATGGTCTTGCCGATGAGGCCCTCGGCCTTCGCGTACTCCTGACGCTCCCACTTGCCGGCGCGGAGGGAGGCGACCGCGTCCGGGATGCGGCGATCGATCGCGACCAGCATCCCGTAGACGAGCTCGGCGACGGCCGAGGAGTTCTTGCCCGGGCAGCTCGCGACGTAGATCCCGCGCTCGCTCGCTGCCTTGACGTCGATGGTCGAGGTCTCGGCCCCGGCGCGCACGATGAGGTTCAGCTGGGTCGCGCTCTCGATGGCCTTCCGGGTCACTTCCTTCGAGCGGACGACGAGGATGCCGACCCCGGCGAGCTTCGTCTCCAGCGTCTCCCGGGTGAGCTCGGGCTCGTAGAGGACATCGACCGGGAGCGTACGGAGCTCTTCGACCGCACGGGGATGAAGCTTGTCGGCAATGAGGAGACGCATTGGGCGCGCGCAGACTAGCCGAAAACCAAACGCTTTCCAGGCCGATGACCGCTCAGGCCGACGGTAGCTCCTTCGACCCTCGGCGCGTGGCCAGGATCACCGTGCCTTCAGGCCCTTCCGTGAGGAACGGCCCGAGCTGCCCCTGGGCGAAACGGGTGAGCTTGGCGTCGAATGGTCCGCCCTTCGCCTCCTTCTTCACCGTGAGGTAGAGCTCGCCGTGGTCGCCCTGGCGCACCACGGCCGGGTCGAGGGGCTCCTCGGTGCCGTCGCTCAGCACGAGGACCGCGTCGCCGTCCTCGGCGCGGATGCTCCGGACGAAGAAGGGGACGTCCTCGACGATGAAGTAGCTCCAGTCGTAGCCGTTCGTCAGGATGTAGCGGCCGTCGTCGGGGTGCTTGCCGATCCACGTGTGCAGCGCGTCGCGCAGCTTCGGGTGCTCGACGACCGCCTCGTCGTGGAAGAACGTGCCCTCCTTGTCGAGGCGGATGGTGCTCTCGCGGCTCCTGCCCTCGGGCGCCGGGAACCGGAAGAATTCGGGGTGCTCACCGGGCTTCATGGGCTCCACCTTAGCGCGCAGGAGGCCTCCCTTGACCCCTCGCCGGGTCGGTCTATAAACCTTTCAAAACTTTTTGAAAGTTTCGAGGAGAGCGATTTCATGGCCTACGACGGGCTCCGCGCATTCGTTGACGTGCTCGAACGCGAGGGAGAGCTCGTGCGCGTGCGGCGTGAGGTCGACCCGCATCTCGAGCTCGCGGAGATCGCCGACCGGACGATGAAGGGCGGCGGACCGGCCCTTCTCTTCGAGAACGTGAAGGGCTCGGCGATGCCGCTCCTCATCAACATGTACGGCTCGCGCCGGCGCATGTCGCTCGCACTCGGCGTGGCGGACCTCGAGGAGCACGCGAAGGCGATCGGCGAGCTCGTGCACACGCGGGCCCCCAAGAGCGCGCGCGAGCTCGCGGATCTCGCGGGCAAGCTGCCGTCCCTCGCGAGCACCGTCCCGCGGAAGGCGACGTCCGCGCCCTGCCAGGAGATCGTGCAGACCGGCGACGACGTCGACCTCATGCAGTTCCCGGTGGTCACGTGCTGGCCCGACGACGGCGGCCCGTTCTTCACGCTGCCCAACGTCATCACGAAGGACCCCGACACCGGCGCCCGCAACATCGGCATGTACCGGATGCAGCGCATCGACCGGAACACGACCGGCATGCACTGGCAGATCCACAAGACGGGCGCGCGCCACTTCCGGCGCGCCAAGGAGCTCGGCAAGCGCCTCGAGGTCGCGGTCGCCTTCGGCGGCGATCCCGCGATGACCTACTGCGCGACCGCCCCGCTCCCCGACGGCATCGACGAGTGGATGTTCGCCGGGTTCCTCCGCGGGAAATCGGTCGAGCACGTGCGCTGCAAGACCGTCGACCTCGAGGTGCCCGCCGACGCGGACTTCGTGCTCGAGGGCTACGTGGACCCTGCCGAGGAGCTCTTCGCCGAGGGGCCGTTCGGCGATCACACCGGCTACTACACGCCGGTCGACGGCTTTCCGCGCTTCCACGTCACCGCCATCACCCGCCGCAAGGACGCGGTGTACCCGGCCACGCTCGTCGGGCCGCCGCCGATGGAGGACGCGTGGCTCGGAAAGGCCACCGAGCGCCTCTTCCTGCCGCTGCTCAAGATGATGTTCCCCGAGGTGGTGGACATGAACCTGCCCGCCGAGGGCGCGTTCCACAACCTCGTCATCGTCTCGATCAAGAAGCAGTATCCCTTCCACGCCTCGCGCATCGCGCACGGCTTGTGGGGCTCGGGGCAGATGTCCTTCTCCAAGGTGATCTGCGTCGTCGACCACGACGTCGACGTGCAGGACACCGCGGACGTCGCCTGGCGTCTGCTCGCCAACCTCGATCCCAAGCGCGACATCGCGATGGTCGACGGGCCGGTCGATCAGCTCGATCACGGGGCGAACCAGGCACTCTACGGCGGCAAGATGAGCATCGACGGCACGCGCAAGTGGGCCGAGGAGGGCTACAAGCGCGAGTGGCCCGAGGTCGCCCGCCAGAGCGAGGACGTGAAGCGCCGCGTCGACGCGGTGTGGGCCGAGCTCGGCATCCCGCTGAAGGCGGCGGCGAGCGGAAAGTACGTCGCGGCTCCGCAGGCGACGACCGCGCAGCCCGTGGCCCGGCTCGACGCCCGCAAGGACGCCCCGCAGCACGCCGACGCGAACCGCGCGATGTTCGACCGGATCGCGCCGACGTACGACGTGCTCAACAAGCTGATGTCGTTCGGGATCGATCGGCGGTGGCGTGACAAGGCCATCGCCGTCCTGAAGCGTCCGGGCAGCACGCCCGGCCCGGTGCTCGATCTCTGCGCGGGCACGCTCGATCTAGCGGCGATGCTCGAGAAGGCGCTTCCCGGCGAGCGCATCGTCGCGTGCGACTTCTCTCCCAACATGCTCGAGCGCGGGAAGAACAAGATCACGCGCGCCGAGGTGGTGGTGGGCGACGCGCTCGCGCTGCCGTTCGAGGCGGGCACGTTCGGGTCGGTGATCTGCGGGTTCGGGATGCGCAACCTCGCCGACCTCCGGAAGGGGATCCGCGAGGCCCGTCGCGTGCTCCGGCCCGGCGGCACCTTCGTGACCCTCGAGCTCTTCGCGCCCAAGCTGCTGCGCACGCGCGCCGTCCACAGCGCCGCGCTCCGCACCGCGCTGCCGATGCTCGGGCAGGTGGTTGCCAAGGATCGCGAGGCCTACGCGTATCTCGCCGAGAGCATGGAAGGCTTCGTCAGCCGCGCCGAGTACGAGCAGATCCTCCGCGAGGAGGGCTTCGACGCGGTCACGGCCATCGACCTCACGATGGGCGTCGCGGCGATCGTGACCGGCACCGCGCGCGCCGAGGTCCCCAGGGCCGCGAGGGGCAGCGCCCAGGCCATCGACGGAGCGATCCCGTGAGCGTCCGCAAGGTCGTCATCGGCATCACGGGCGCGAGCGGCGCGCCCTATGCGAAGCGCCTCCTCGACGTGCTCGAGAAGACGCCCGACCTCGAGATCGGGGTGTGCCTCTCGTCGACCGCGCCCGAGGTCTGGGCGCTCGAGTGCGGCGGCGACCTTCGCGAGGCGCTCGCCGGTCGCTTCCCGGTGTGGGGCATGCGCGACTACAAGGCGCCGTTCGCCAGCGGCAGCGCCGGGTGGCATGCGATGGCCATCATTCCGTGCTCGATGGGCACGATCGCCCGCATCGCGCACGGCATCTCCGACACGCTGCTGACGCGCGCCGCCGACGTGATGATCAAGGAGCGCCGCACGCTCGTCGTGGTCCCGCGCGAGATGCCGCTCAGCGTGATCCACCTCGAGAACCTGACGACGCTCGCGAGGGCCGGCGCGGTCATCCAGCCAGCGATGCCGAGCTTCTATGGCAAGACGAAGACGCTCGAGCAGGCGATCGACACGGTGGTCGGCCGCACACTCGACCAGCTCGGCCTCGGGCACGATCTCCTGAAGCGCTGGGGCGACAAGGACAAGGAAGAGGCAACAGCGTGAGCAGGTTCATCGAAGACGCCATCGGCCGGGCAGGGCTCCTGCCGGTCCTCACCGCGCATCGTGCGGGCGACGCGGCCGGCGTGCACGCGCTTGCCGTCCGCCTCGGCGCCGCGGACCTGCTGGTCCTCGGCGCGGCCGCCGACATTCTGCGCGCCGAGGACAGCGGCCCGACGGTGCGCATCCACGACGGCGAGAACGCGAGCTCCGCCGGGGTCACCTGGGTCGAGCCGACGAAGGGCGCCTCCGAGCTCGACACGCTGCGCGCGGTCGCGATCGCCCGCATCACCGGACCCCTCGACGCGCGCGTCGGCATCGACTGGTCGCAGTGCGGGATGGAGCTCGCGCAGGTCGCGCTCGGGTTCGGAGCCTCCGAGCTCCGCGGCCCGATCACCCGCAAGAGCGGCCTGCCCATCTACGAGGACGAGAAGCAGAAGGTGAAGGGGCAGGGGATGGTGGAGCTCCGCTCCATCAAGAAGCTCGAGATCGCCGCGCTCGTGACCCATGCGGGGCGCGTGGCGGTGTTCGTCGAAGAGGAAGGTCATCGCGCCGCCACGGCGCCGAGCGAGGTGCAACGTGTCTGAATCAGCGATGTTCGCGACGATCCGCGACAAGGTCCGTGCCGGCGAGCGTCTCACCTTCGAGGACGGCGTCGCGCTCTTCCTCGAGCCCGACCTCCTCGCGATCGGGCAGCTCGCCAACGAGGTGCGCGAGAAGCGCCATGGCGACCGGACGTACTTCAATCGCAACATGCGGCTCGAGGTCACGAACGTGTGCGTCGCGTCGTGCCTGTTCTGCTCCTTCGCGAAGCTCGAGGAGCACATGCCCGGCGCTCACACGATGAAGCTCGAGGAGGCGTGGGGTGAGCTCGAGGTGCGGATGAAAAACCCGGCGACGGCGCCGACCGAGCTGCACGTCGTCAACGGCCTCCATCCCGGCCTGCCGTTCTCGTACTACGAGGACCTGCTCCGCGGCTTCAAGCGCATCGCCCCGCAGGTGCATCTCAAGTGCTTCACCGCGGTGGAGATCCACTTCTTCGCGCAGCACTACGGCATGACCTACGTCGAGGTGCTCGAGAAGCTCAAGGCGGCGGGGCTCGAGAGCCTTCCCGGCGGCGGCGCGGAGATCTTCGACGAGAGCGTCCGCAAGAAGATCAGCCACGACAAGGCGAACGCCGACGAGTACCTCGAGGTGCACCGGGTCGCGCACCGCATGGGCATGCGCACCAACGCGACGATGCTCTACGGCCACATCGAGACGTTCGCTCACCGCGTCGACCACCTCCTCCGCCTCCGCGCGCTGCAGGACGAGACCGGCGGGCTCCAGGCGTTCATCCCGCTCGCCTTCCACCCCGACGGGAACGACATGAAGAACATGCCGGCGCCCACCGCGGTCGACGACCTCCGCACGGTGGCGATCAGCCGGCTCATGCTCGACAACGTCGACCACATCAAGGCGTACTGGGTCAGCATGACGCCCGACGTCGCGCAGATCGCCCTGCGCTTCGGCGCCGACGATCTCGACGGCACGATCGTCCACGAGACGATCTACAAGGCGGCGGGCACGCTCTCGCCGAGCGGCCTTGCCTACGAGGAGCTCGTGCGGCTCATCCGCGAGGCCGGCCGGATCCCGGTCGAGCGCGACACGCTCTACAACGTCGTGAAGGAGCTCGAGCGCGCGGCGGTCCCCGAGGCGGCCCTCAAGCCGCGCGACCGCGTGCGCCCGATGCGCCTGCCGGTGGTGCCGTCATGACCGAGCAACCGAGGCTCCGCGCGGTGGGCGTCGACTACCTGAACGCGCGCCCGCTCTGGGAGTCGCTGCGCGACGATCCGCGCGTCGAGCTCACGCTGGCGCGGCCCAGCGAGCTCGCCCGGCAGATCGCCGAGCGCGAGGTCGACGTGGGGCTCCTCCCGGTCGCCGCGGCGGCGGCCATCGGCGATCTCCGTCTCCTCCGGAACATGGGGATCGGCGCGCGCGGAAAGGTCCGGTCGGTGGCCATCGTCGCCGAGCGTCCGCTCGAGGACCTCGAGTCGCTGGCCCTCGACCTCTCGTCACGCACGAGCGTCGTCCTCGGCCGGCTTCTGCTGGCCCGCCGCAAGCTGTCGCCGAAGCTGTTCGGCGCCGATCCCGTGACCGCCGTGGCGGCGGTCCAGGGGCGGACCGGCGCGCTGGTCATCGGCGACGCCGCGCTCGACGTGGAGAAGCGCTTCCCGTACCGCCTCGACCTCGCCGAGGACTGGCTCGAGTGGACGGGCCTTCCGTTCGTGTTCGCCGCCTGGTTCGCGCGCGCCGACGCGGTCACGCCGGCGCAGGAGGACTGGTTCCGCATCGCGAAGCAGAAGGGCCTCTCGCGCGTCGACGCCATCGCGGCCGAGCACGCGGCGCGCTCCGGCCTCGACGTGGATTCGCTCCGCTCGTACCTCACCGAGTCGATCCGGTACGACCTCGGCGACGAGGAGCTCCGCGGCCTCGAGCGCTTCTGGGCCGAGGGCGCCTCGGCGGGCCTCCTCCCGCGCGCCGTTCCGCGCTTCGACGAGCCGAAGCGATCCTCGACGCGTCCGAGCCTCGACACCCTGCTAACGCGCGCCGCCGCCGGCGAGCGCCTCTCCGCGTCCGACGGCGAGCGCCTCCTCCGCGAGGGCTCCTTCTTCGAGCTCGGGCTCGCCGCCGACGCGGTCCGCAAGCGCAAGCACCCCGAGAACGTCGTCACGTACATCGTCGACCGGAACGTGAATTACACGAACGTGTGCACGACGAGCTGCCGGTTCTGCGCGTTCTACCGCCCCGTCGGTCACCCGGAGGGTTACGTGCTCTCGCGCGAGGTCCTCGGCCAGAAGCTGCAGGAGGTCGTCGACGCGGGCGGCGTGCAGATCCTCCTCCAGGGCGGCCTCAACCCCGAGCTCCGCATCGAGTGGTACGAGGACCTCTTTCGCTGGATGAAGACCGAGTACAAGCTCGGTCTCCACGCGCTCTCGCCCGAGGAGATCATCCACATCTCGCGGATGGAGGACCTCACCATCCGTCAGGTGCTCGAGCGTCTCCACGCCGCCGGCCTCGACTCCGTCCCGGGCGGCGGCGCCGAGATCCTCGTCGACCGCGTTCGCCGGAAGATCGCCAAGCAGAAGTGCACGAGCGCCGAGTGGCTCGGCGTCATGCGCGTCGCCCACCAGATGGGGCTCCGCTCGAGCGCGACGATGATGTACGGCACGGTCGACACGCTGGAGGATCGCATCCAGCACCTCATGAAGATCCGCGACCTCCAGGACGAGACCGGCGGGTTCACCGCCTTCTTCTGCTGGGACTACCAGTTCGAGAAGGGCACGCACCTCACCCCGGGCGAGAACGGCACGCACCTCTACCTGCGGACCCAGGCGGTCGCGCGCATCATGCTCGACAACGTCGATCACGTCGGCGCGTCGTGGGTCACGCAGGGTCCCGCGGTCGGTCAGGTGGCGCTCCGGTTCGGCGCCGACGACTTCGGCTCGGTGATGTTCGAGGAGAACGTCGTCTCGAGCGCCGGCACCACGTTCGGCATCAACGCCGACAAGATCGAGGGACGCATCCACGAGGCGGGCTTCAAGGCGGTGCGCCGCAACGTCCGCTACGACTGGCTGAACGAGCCCACCGGCTGAGCGGCATGAACGCGCGCCTGATCCACGCCGACCACCTCCTGCCCGGCGACGCGCCGCCGATCGTCGACGGCGCGGTCGTCGTCGACGAGGAGGGGACCGTCCTCGACGTGGGACCGGCCGGGGAGCTCGCCAGCCGCCACGCCGGCGCCGAGGTGACGCGCGTGCGGGGAGTCGTGTTCCCGGGCCTCGTGAACGCGCACACGCATCTCGAGCTGTCGGCGATGCGGGGCAAGGTGCACGGTGGGCGCGGCTTCGTCGGCTGGGTCGACGCGCTCATCACGCTCCGGCCCGAGCTGCAGGCCGACGAGGAGTCGGCGGCGCTCGCGCTCGCGATCGACGAGCTCGCGGCCAAGGCGACGGTCGCGGTGGGCGAGGTGACCAACACGCTCGGCGCGGTGCGCCTGCTCGCCGAGCGCGGCATCGGCGGCTGCGTGTTCCACGAGGTGTTCGGGCAGGACCGCGCGTCGGTCATGAAGCGCGTCGAGGGGCTGCGCGCCGAGCTCGAGGAGCGGCTGCCTTCGTGGCCGACCACCGATCTCGCCTACGCGCCTGCGCCGCACACGCTGTACACGACCCATCCCGAGGCGGTCCGCGCGCTCCTGGCGAGCGCCGAGCGCCACGGATCGCGCACGAGCCTGCATCTCGCGGAGCACGCCGCGGAGCGCCGCGCGATCGAGCACGGTGACGGGCCGGTGCCGGAGTGGCTCTTCACGCGCGCCAGGCAGCGGCCGGAGTGGCCGCTCCAGCCGCTCTTCGACTACGCGGAGTCCGTGGGCGCGCTGTCGCCGAGCACGCTCCTCGTGCACCTCACGGATGCGCGCCCCGACGAGCTCGCGCGCATCGCGGAGCGCGGGGCGCCGGTCGTCCTCTGTCCGCGGTCGAACCTCCACATCGAGCTCCGGCTGCCGCCGCTCCTCGCGGTGCGGGCCGCGGGCCTCCGCGCGGCGCTCGGGACGGACTCGCTCGCCTCGAACGCCTCGCTCGACGTGCTCGCCGAGGCCCGAGCGCTCGCCGATCGCTTCCCGGCCGTTCCGGCGTGGGAGCTCGTGCAGATGGCAACCTGGAACGGCGCGCAGGCGCTGGGTCGGCCCGATCTCGGGCGGTTCGCGCGCGGCGCGCGGCCGGGCGTCTTCGCCGTCGAGGGCGCGGCCGCGGACGGCGCCGCGTTCCTCCTCGCCAACCTCGCGCTCCCGCGCCGCCAGCTCGCGCGGCGCGGAGCCGTGTCTTCCCCGCAGGAGTCTCGTTCATGATCGCGCAGCTTCGTCGTTGGGGTGAGCTCGTCACCTTCTCGCACACGATCTTCATGATGCCCTTCGCGGCGGCGGCGGTGGTGCTGTCGCTCGCCGTGCCCCACGAGCCGATGAGCGTGCGGCGCTTCCTCGCCATCGCAGGCTGCATGGTCGCGGCACGCACCAGCGCGATGGCGTTCAATCGCTGGGCCGACCGTGACGTCGACGCCAGGAATCCGCGGACCAAGGGTCGACCCGTCGCGGCCGGCCGGATCAGCGCCGCCGAGGCGTTCGCGCTCACCGTCGTCGCGGGCATCGCGTTCTGCGTTCTCGCCTGGACGCTCGGCTTCTGGCCGGGGGTGCTGGCGCCGCCCGTCCTCGCGGTGCTCCTCGGGTACTCGTACGCGAAGCGGTTCACGTGGGCGGCGCACGGCTGGCTCGGCCTCGCCCTCGCGCTCGCGCCGGGCGGCGCCTGGCTCGGGATGGGCGCGCAGCCGAACCTCGGCATCGTGCTCCTGATGGTGGCGGTGCTCACGTGGCTGTTCGGGTTCGACGTCCTGTACGCGCTGCAGGACGAGCACTTCGACCGGCAGGAGGGGCTCCATTCGGTGCCGTCACGCTTCGGGACGAAGCGCGCGATGCTCATGGCGGCCTCCGCGCACGTGGTCACGGTCGGCGCGCTCGTCGCGACCGGAGCAGCTCTTCATCGCGGCGCGGTGTTCTTCGTCGGCGTCGCCGCGGTCGCCGTGGTGCTGGTCATCGAGCATCGCCTCGTGCGGCCGAAGGACCCGAGCTCGGGACAGCTCGTCGACTTCGCGAAGATCGGGAAGGCATTCTTCGACTGCAACGCGTACGTGAGCCTCGGCTTCTTCGTGACGACGGCGGTGGACGCGGCGCTCCGCTGAGGAAAGACGCCACGCCCGAAGAGCGAGAAGAGAAACGCCATGACGCCAAGGCGCCAAGGCGCCACGAGGGTGGGGGTGGGTCGTCGCGACCTGGCCGGTCGACGCGAGCTTCCAGGTCCGCGCCAACGCATACCAAGATCGTGGCGTCTTGGCGCCTTGGCGTCCTGGCGTTTCAGGGCTTCGCACCGCCGCGCACGGGATAGCCGCGGTCACGCCACGCGAAGAGCCCCTCGTCCAGGACCGCGACCCGCGGGTAATCGAGCTTGCGTAGCGCATCGCGCACCTGCCCGCTCTCGGCGTGCGGGCAGCCGCAGTACGCGATGATGTACTTGTCCGTCGGCAGCTGCTTCGCGAAGTCGGCGACCGCGTAGAAGGGGATGCTGATGGCCCCCGCCACGTGCATGCGCGCGTAGTCGCCGGGCGGGCGGGCATCGACGAGGATCATCGATGCGCCGCGGTCGTACTCGGCCTTCACCGCGTCGACCGGGACGAACGAGGCCTTCGGATCCAGCTTCGCGTCCGGCCCCTTCGGGTTCAGCACGATCGACCGCAGCTCGCCGGCCTTCGGCGGGAGCGCCAGCGGCTCGGTGCCCGGCGCCGCCCAGCTGCGGAGGAGCCCGAGCACGTCGTCGACGTCCTGCTTCGAGAGCTTCGCCCCGAACGCCGGCATCGGCGTGCCCGGCCGCCCACGCTCGATGGTCGTCGCGAGGAAGGCGTCGCTCGCCGACGCGAGCAGCTCGGGGTTGCCGAGCGCGTTGTACTTGCCGCCCTGACCCTTGGCGCCGTGACAGCCCGCGCACCCCGCCTTCGCATAGACCGCCGCACCCTTGTCGGCGCGCCCCGCCGTCCGCGGCTCGGGCGCCTCGCTCGGCTTCTTCTGCCAGGTGCGGAGGTAGCTCACGATCGCGGAGCCCTCGTTCGCGCCGAGCGGTCCGCCGCGCCCCAGCGACCAGCCGCTCATCGTCGTGCCCGGGCGACCCTTCGCGATGGTGTCGCGGAGGTACTCGTCCGTGGCGGTCCCGAGGAGCACCTCGTTGGCGAGCGCCGGCGCGTTGTCCGCCTTGTAGCCCTGACCGGAGTCGCCATGACAGAAGGCGCAGTACCGGTCGTAGAGGACCTTGCCGCGCGCGGCGACCTCCGGTCCGGCCTCGGGAGCGGCGGGGGCGGCGGAGATGGTCGCGGAAGCAGACGCAGAGGCCGCGGCGCCGTTCGACGGAGGAGCCGCGCCGCTGTCCGCCGACGCGGTGCTCGCGCCGTGGCAGCCGGTGAGCGCCGCGACGAGCGCAACGAGAGGAAGGACGAACCGCATGGCGAGGCCAGCATAGTGCAGGCGCGATCCAGGCGGCTTGCGCAACCCTTCACCAATTGCGCAGCGCCTTGCACGTTGCCTCGCAGGCAGAGGCGCGGCGGACCATCAGCCGCTCCTCGGGCGCCGGGCTGCTCACGCGTTTTTCCGCGGAAAGCTGCACCTTCCACGGCCCCGGAGCGCTGGCCCGTCCTCTGCAGTTGCTCCGGGTCAGGAGACCACGACGATGCGCTTCCCCTTCCCGAACCTGCTCGCTCTCTTGGTGATCGGCGCGACCTCGACCGCCCTGGCCGGCTGCACGGCGGAGGCCGACGACGAGGTCTTCGACGAGAGCGCCGCCGAGCTCTCGGCGCTCCGCGACGGCGTCAACAGCAGCGGCTGCCGGCGCAGCGCGTACAACTGCGCGCTGAACCCGGGCTCCGGCCAGCGCGTGCTCCGCGCGGACGGCAAGGAGGACTGGGCGGTCGATCCGGCGTGGCTCACGAAGGAAGGCTTCGTCGACCCGGCGACGAAGGAGCCGCGCGTCCCCGTGCTCGACGGCAACGGCGACCTCATGGGCCTCAGCAAGAAGATGGAGCTCACGCTCAACCACGGCCAGACGCGCCGCCTGAAGAACCGCACGTGGGTGATGGCGCTCAGCGCGGGCGTCGGGTCGGCCGGCTGGGTCCCGATCGACGCGTTCGTCCACGCCGAGTCGCTGCGCGCGCGCGTCGGCGAGGTGAACGCGCACGGCGCGGGCCTGAAGGACATGGCTTGCTACGAGGTCCGCTCGACCTACGACGAGGACCTCGACGGCTACAAGGTCGTGAAGGGCGCCAAGGTCACCGAGTCGATGGAGCCCAACGACTACCTTCCGATGAAGCGCTCCAACGGCAAGGTCTACGCAAACCTCGCGTTCAGCGTGCCGGGTGATGCCCTCGGGGCGCCGGCGGTCGACATCTTCCCCGCGGGTACCAGGTTCCAGCGCCTCGACGTCCCGACGTGGGAGAGCGACGGCGCACCCTCGCTCGACGTGAAGCTCTACTCGCGGACGAAGGGCTCGGACGCGTTCTCCGATCTGGCGAAGCGCCGCATGAAGTTCCTCTACGGCTACGTGAAATCCGCCGACGGCACGGTGCGCTACGGGTGGATGCCGCAGGACGGGCTGACGCCCTCGAGCGGCTGCCCGAACCGCTGAGGCGCGGTCCTGGCATAATGGTGCCGTGCATCCGCGGCGCCCCGCTGACTCGCTCCTGCTCCTCACGTTCCTCGTCGTCGCGCTCCCGGCCTGCGGTCGATGCGG
>JAQBQL010000253.1 GCA_028287035.1 Labilithrix sp.
TGCCGTCACCGTACGGCGTCACCGGCGTGTTCGCCGGGTCGACCGAGGCGGTGCACGAGCACACGCTCGCGCGCACGTACGAGCCGTACCTCGTGCCGATCAAGGGCCAGGCAGACATCCTCGTCACCGGCGTTCCGTACATCTCGCCGTACAACGTGAACTCGTTCCTGAACCCGCTGCTCGTGCAGGTCATGGTGAACGGCTACCTGTTCAACATGTACAAGGGCGCGCCGCTCTTGAAGAAGGGCGGCACGATGATCGTGACGCACCCCTGCACGGACATGTTCGACAAGGAGCATCACGCTCCGTACATCGAGTTCGTGCACAACCTGCTGCCCGAGACGCGTGACGGTCTCGAGCTGCACAAGCGCTACGAGGCGAAGTTCGCGTCGAACCCGGCGTACATCCAGGCGTACCGCACGGGCCACGCGTACCACCCGGCTCACCCGTTCTTCATGTGGTACTGGGGCGAGGCGGGGCGTCAGCACACGGGGCGCGTCATCGTGGTCGGCGCCGACAACGAGTACATCCCGAAGCTGATGGGCTGGGAGACGGCGCGCTCGATGAACGAGGCGCTCGAGATGGCGAAGGACACCGCGCCGCCGAACCCGGACATCATGCTGCTGCACATGCCGCCGATCGTGATGGCGGAAGTGACGCCCTGAGAGGGGCCAGGGCGGCGTAGGATCCGGCGCATGGACGTCGGATTCATCGGTACGGGAAGCATGGGCGCCGCGATGGTGCCGAACCTCGTGGCGGCCGGTCACCGGGTGAGCGTGTGGAATCGCAGCCGCGCCTCCGCGGAGGCTCTGGCCGGCGTGACGGTGCTGGACGGGCCGGAGCAGGCGTTCGCGAACGACGTGGTCATCACGATGCTCGCCGACGACAAGGCGGTACGCAGCGTCGTGCTCGACTCCGGCGCGCTGCAGGCGGCGAAGCCCGGCTGCGTCCACGTGATGGCGGCGACCATCTCCGTCACGCTCGTGGAGGAGCTCGCCCAGCGCCATCGCGAGGCAGGCGTCGCGTACGTGTCGGCCCCCGTGTTCGGCGTGCCGGCCGCGGCCGCCGCCGCGAAGCTGAACATCGTGGCGGCCGGCGACCCCGCGGCGATCGACAAGGTGCAGCCGCTGTTCGACGTCCTCGGCCAGAAGACGTGGCGCCTCGGTGACGATCCGACGCGCGCGAACATCGTGAAGATCGCCGGCAACATGATGATCACCCTGGCGCTCGAGGCGATGGGCGAAGCGGCCGGCCTCACCGAGCGCTACGGCGTCCCCGGCAAGGAGCTGCTCGACGTCCTCACGAGCACGCTCTTCGCGAGCCCGAGCTACCAGCGGTACGGCGGCTTCATCGGCAGCCGCACGTACGAGCCCGGGTTCACCCTGACGCTCGGCATGAAGGACGTGGACCTCGCGCTCGCGGCGGCGCGCGAGAAGGGCGCCAAGCTACCGGCGGCGGAGGTCGTCAAGTCCAGCATGATGACCGCGATCGAGCAGGGCCTCGGCCAGAAGGACTGGTCGGTGCTCGCCGAGGTCGCCCGCACGCGCTCGTGATGCCGCGGGTGCGCGAGGTGTTCGTCGGACGGGCGGGGCTGCGCGCGGGCTGGGGCCTCCTCCTGTTCTTCGCGCTGCTCGTGGCGCTCCGCATCGGGCAGCACCTCGTCGAGTCGCGGGTCCTCGGGCTGCCGCCCGCGCGCACCGCGGAGGCGCTCTGCGCCGAGGAGCTGGTCCGCGCCGGGCTCGTGCTCGCCGTGACGGGGGTGATGGCGCGCCTCGAGCGCCGCCCGGTCGCGGAGTATGGTCTCGCGCCCTCCCGAGCAACGCGGCTCGCGCTCGAGGGCGCTCTCCTCGGCTTCGTCACGCTCGGCGCGCTCGTCGCGATCCTCCGTGCTCTCGGGTTCGCCGAGGTGCATCGGTCGGCAGAGTCGGCGGCGTCGCTGCTCCTCGCGGGCGTCGTGTGGGCCGCGGCGTTCGTGGGCGTCGCGGTCTTCGAGGAGCTGGCGCTCCGCGGCTACCCGCAGGCGGCACTGGCGCGTGCGTTCGGCTTCTGGCCCGCGGCGGTGGTGTGGAGCGTTGTCTTCGGGTTGCTCCACCTGGCAAACCCCGGCGAGACGGCGCTCGGCATTGCCCAGGCGGCGGGCATCGCCCTGTTCTTCTGCCTCAGCCTTCGCCTGACGGGCTCGCTGTGGTGGGCCATCGGCTACCACGCCGCGTGGGACTGGGCCGAGACCTTCTTCTACGGGTCCGCCAACAGCGGACTGCGCTTCCCGGGCCACCTGCTCGAGACGACGCCGCGCGGACCGGACCCGTGGAGCGGCGGACCGGCCGGGCCGGAGGGCAGCGTGCTGGCGCTGCTGGTGCTGATGGTGCCGGCCGGCCTCCTGTGGTGGCGCCGGCGTCGCATGCTCACCGCTTAATTGTCGCTGCGCCTCGTCGTTGGGAGTGGCTCACCCCAACCAATCCCTCCGAGGCAAGCAGATGAGTATGACGAAGACGTGGACGACGCTCCTGGCCGCAGCAATGACGTGTGGCCTCGTCCACTGTGCGGCTCCGGCCGACCAGGGCGCGGCGCAGGGTGAGAGCGAGAGCGCGTCCGCGTCGTCACCGGTCGACGAAGCAGCCATCGAGAACGTGGCCTCCGAGAGCCAGGCGATCAGCACGCACTGCTGGGCGCAGATCGAGCGACCGATCCCGGGCGACCTCGTCCTGAAGCTCGGACAGACCATCACCCTCAAGACTGGCGGCGCGAAGTGCCCGGTCGGCGTGACGGAGAAGGTCGCGTACCGCTATTACGTCGAGAAGGTCGACAACAACGGCAAGATCCTCGCCCCGCGCGTCAGCCCGCAGGGGCCGACCGAGTGGAGCCTCACCAAGTCGACGTTCGACACGAGCCTCCTCCCCGGCCCGGGCCGTTACCGCATCTACGGGTTCTCGATCCCGGTCGCGTTCATCCCGGCGTGGCAGGCCAACAACGTCGCGGCGCGGGCCATGCCCGTGCGGACGGGCAATGCGTACACGACGTTCGTGACGACGAGCTGGTCGGCGGGCACGTACTCGGAGTGCTCCGCCACGTGCGGCGGCGGCACCCAGACGCGCGCTGTCGCGTGCAAGGACCAGGGCGGCGTCGCCCGCGAGGACAGCTGGTGCAGCGGTCTCAAGCCGGAGGCGATCGCGTCCTGCAACGAGCAGCCGTGCGACGTGTGCAACGGCGACCCGTGCTGCATCGACCCGATCATGTGCATGGACCCCTGCATGATGAACCCGATGATGTGCGATCCCTGCATGATGGACCCCATGCTGTGCGATCCGTGCTTCGGCGACCCGCTCTGCGGCGCCCCGCCTTGTCCCCCCGAGTGCATGGCCGACCCGGGGTCCCCGATGTGCGTGGGAAACCCGTGGTGCCCGTGATGACCGGCCGCTTCGGCGGCTGAACGGCAATACGTGAACGCTGGCGGCGGGGTCCTCTCGAGGGCACCCGCCGCCGTGCTTTGTGCGGTGGTACGCTCGGTCCGTGCTCCCGCGACCGCACCCTCGACGAAGCGCCCGACGGCTGGTGATCGTCGCAACGCTGCTCGCGTCGGGCGTCGCGGCGGCAGCGTGCTCTACCCTCGTCGGCGTCGAGGACGTTCGCTACCGCAGCACGCGGGACGGCGCCCTCGACAGCCCGACGGTCGACGAAGAAGAGGGCGGCAGCGACGGGGGCGCCGACAGCGCGGTGCTCCCCGAGGCAGGCGTCCAGGTGGCCGTCGGCTTCCTGCATGCCTGCGCGCGCACCGGCGGCCGCGTGAAGTGCTGGGGCGGCGACACCAACGGCCAGCTCGGAGACGGCGTCGATCCACCCGGGCCGGACCGGAAGACGCCGCAGGACGTGGTCAGCGTCTCCGACGCGGTGTTCCTCGCCTCCGGAAACTCGCACTCCTGCGTGGCGCGCGCCAGCGGCAAGGTCTCGTGCTGGGGCAGCAACAGCTTCGGGCAGCTCGGCGACGCCACCGAGGTCGACTCCCCACGACCCGTCGACGCGATCGGCGTCAACGACGCCGTCACCGTGTCGTGCGGCTCGTCCTTCACCTGCGCCGTCCTCCGCTCCGGCCAGGTCTCCTGCTGGGGCACCAACGACGAGGGGCAGCTCGGCGACGGCACCACCATCTCGCGCACCACGCCCTCCCCGGTGCTCCAGCTGACGGGCGCGGTCGGCGTGACCGCCGCGCAGAATCACGCGTGCGCCACCCTCGGCGACGGCGCCGTGAAGTGCTGGGGCGCCAACGAGGACGGCCAGCTCGGCAACGGCACGACGACCGCGAGCCTCCTGCCGACGTCGACCGCGCTCGCCAGCGCCGCGCAGGTCGCCGCGGCTTCTCAGTTCACGTGCGCGCGCGCGGCTGGAGGCCAGGTGAGCTGCTGGGGATCGAACCACGTCGGGCAGCTCGGCACGGGCAGCGCGAACCCCGCCCCGAACCCGTCGCCCGCGATCTCCAGCGTCAAGGACGCGATCGCCCTCGCCACGGGGTACCAGCACGCCTGCGCGGCCCGGCGCACCGGCGAGGTGATGTGCTGGGGCGCGGCCGGCCAGGGGCAGATCGGGTCGGCCATGATGTACAGCTCCGACGCGGCGGTGCCCCGTCCCACCACCGTGGTCGGCGTGACCGGCGCGCTCGATGTGTCCGCCGGCGGCGATCAAGCCTGCGCGGTGAACGCGGCGGGCGCTGTCTTCTGCTGGGGGAACAACGCCTTCGGTCAGCTCGGCAATGGCACCGAGGAGCCGTCCTACGCGGCGGTGCGGGTCACCGGCTATCCCTGAGAAGCCCCCGCACCACCTGCTGCGCGATGGGGTGGTAGCTACTGCCGAATCGCTCGAAGAGGGCTCGCGCGAGATCGCGCGTATCCGGATGATCGGACAATGCCTTGTAGAGCGGCTTCAGGTACTTCATGCGACCGAAGTGACCGAGCAGCTGCTCGGCGCGCGGAAGCACCGCCGCATATCCCGCCTCGCAGGCGAGCACGAGCCAGCTCACGAGCACCTCCGGATTCTTCGCTTCCGTGAGTCGATATCTCGCGTCGAGCTCGGCGCACGTGGCCGCGCTGACCGGACGAGGCATCGTCTCGAGATAGAGGACCCACTCGACGACGCTCCATGTCTCGACCTCGGCGGCCGTGGGCACGCGCCCGCCGATGCTGCGCACCGCCGACAGGCGCGCGGACTCCGGCTTGCGGAAACCGGCGGGCAGGCCCGGACCGTCGATCCATGCGGCCGCGTCCACCTTCGCGAGGAGACCCGGGATCTCCTGCTCGACGAGGCGCGTGAAGTCGTCGGTCGTCGCGGCCCCGAAGCGGTGCGTACGGAGCCACGTCGAGAGCAGCCGGTCGAAGGGCTCGCGCCCCGCTGCTTCCTCGAGGGTCTTCAGGAAGAAATACCCCTTCTCGTAGGGAACCTGGCTGAAGGACTCGTCGGGGTCGACACCCTCGAGATGCGTCCGCAGCTTCGTGAGCTCGGGCGCACCTTCGTGCTGTGCGAACGCCTGGAGGAGACGCTCGTATCCCATGGCGGCGTGGAGCTGGGTGAGCTCCGGCCCCTCGAGCGCCTCGAGGATGCGGCGCTCCGCGAACACCGTGAATCCCTCGTTAAGCCAGAAATGCTCGGCATTCGCATTGGTCACCAGGTTGCCCGTCCACGAATGCGCGAGCTCGTGCGCGAGGACGCTGACGAGGCTGCGATCCCCGGCCAGCAGCGACGGAGTGAGGAACGTGAGGCGCGGATTCTCCATTCCGCCATAAGGAAATGACGGCGGCATCACCAGGAGATCGTAGCGGTCCCAGTCGTAGGGCCCGAAGAGCGCCTCGGCGGCGTGCAGGTGGTCCTCGACCCCGGCGAACTCCCACGCTGCCGCCTCGAGCTGCGCGGGCTCGCTCCACACGCGCGAGCGCGGCGACAGATCCTTCGAGGCGAGATCGCCGACCGCGAAGGCCAGCAGATAAGGAGGAATCGGCTGCGGCATCTCGAAACGCTCGATGGCGCGGTCTCCATGCGTCTCGCGGCCGAGCGAAGCGGCGGCCATCACCGCGCGGAGCTCCTCCGGCACGTCGAGGGCGGCAGTGAACGTCTGCCGTATCGACGGCGTGTCCTGACACGGCACGACGCTGCGCGCGTGGATGGCCTGGCACTGCGAGAACAGGTAAGGGTGCTGCTTTCCGAGCGTCTGCGCGGGGGTGAGCCACTGCAGGGCGGAGGCGGCCGGCGTCGTGGCGTAGCGGATCCGCACCGACGTGGCGCCGGCGGGCAGCGCGATCGCGAGACGGCTCCCGAGGATGGGATCGGCCTCGTGCAGCGTATGGCCGAGCGCGACGTCACCCTCGCCCGTCACCGACTCGATGACGAGGCCGCGCGTGTCGAGGTCGAGCGCCCCGCCCGCCGCGGGCGCCGCGAAGCGCAGCGTGATGTCGCCGCGGAGCACGCGCGCCGTGAAGTCGACCGACGCCGACCAGTCGAAGGACCTCGTGCGCGGCTGCGTGTCGTCGGCGTAGGAGTGAGGGTCGAGTCGGCTCATCGAGCCGCGCACGGTGCCACGGGAGGGCTGCCGAACAAAGCATTCGCCGGCGCGCGGCGTCCCTCAGGGACCGCCGTGAACCTCGAGCGTCCACGAGACGCCGGCGTGGCATTCTCCTGCGACGTGACGGATCTCGAGGGCCACCGTGCGCCCGTCGTCCACGCCGTTCGCCGAGGCGTCCGCGGGGTCTCCCCAGGACACGTCGACGCTCGCGCCGCTCGCGCCCGAGGTGACCGTGCCGACCTCGTGCGCGCAGTCGAGCCCGGCGTCGTCGTTCCGTGACGTGTCGAGGAACGCGTGCAGCTCGAAGTCGGCGGCGCCGGGCGAGGTGAGCGTCGCGTGCAGGGCGACGGGGTGACCGCTCCAGTCGTCGTTGTCCTCGGTCACGCGCACGTGGACCCATGCCGACGTGGTGCCGGTCGCGGTCAGGCCTGCGTCCGCGGTGTCGCCCGAGATCGTGCCGATCAGGTGACCGGCGCTGCAGACCGCCCCCGCGTCGCAAGGCGTCGCCGGCATGCCGCTGCTCGAGGAGGCGGCGCCATCGCCGCCCGTCGCGAGGGTGGACGATCCGGAGCACGCCGCGAGCAGCGCGACGGACAGGGCAGCGGAGGCGAGAGCGATGCAGGCGAGGCGGCGCATGGGAGGAAGAGCCGCGTGTAGCGCCGCCGTCGCAGGAATTCCATCGCACCTCCCGTCGGCGCCGCGAGGAAGGTCCGGTGGCGAGGACCGTATGACCTGGGCGACCCGCTTTACATCGTCAAAGGAATTCCCATGCGCCACGCCTCGATCGTCGTCGTCTCTCTCCTCGCGGCTCTGTCGGCCGCCGCCTGCAAGGACAAGGAGGCGCCGGCCACC
>JAQBQL010000254.1 GCA_028287035.1 Labilithrix sp.
GGCCGTCACCGAGCTCCGGGCCCGCGGCGTCACGACCGCCGCCGCGGTGTGGCCGCTCGTGGCGCTCGACCCGCGCGGCGCCCGCGGATGGCAGTCCCTCCTCGGCACCCCGGTGGACGCGCTCGGCGTGCAGCGCGTCAGCGTCATGGTCTACACGTCGATCCTGGAGGGCTGGTCGCGTGGCGCGGTCGCGCGTCGCCATGCGACGGCGCTGCTCGAACGCGCCGCCGTCCGCACCGTCGAGCGATGGGGGAACGCGGCGGGCATCTCGCTGGGCTGCGTGGGCACCGGCGCCCTCGAGGACGAGCCCGTCTACCGCGATCCCGCCGAGCTCGCCGAGGACGTCGCGATCACGCGCGCCGCTGGCTGCGCCGATCTCTCGCTCTTCGATCTCGGCGGCGTGCTGCGACGCCCGCCGGCCGAGGCGTGGCTCGATGCCTTCGCTCACGGCGGCGAGGCCGCTGCTCTCGCGCCGAGCCGCCGCGTCGAGCTGGCGCGTCGCCTGTCGCGCGTCGCGACATGGGCGCTCGGCCGGCGCCGCTGATCAGGGGCAGGAGGTCGACCGGTACTCGACGCCCTGCTCGCCGCGCACCGCGAAGACGATGCTGCCGTCGTCCCCGACCGTGAAATCCCGGAACGACTCCTCCGGCGTATCGCTGAGCGGGACCGTCACGCGCCCCAGCACGCGCCCGTCCTGCCCGGACAGGCACGCGATGGTCGCCTCGGGCGGCTCACCGGCGGCGAGCCCGAGGTACAGCGTCCCGCGCGCGTCGCTGTCGAGCAGCACGATCGCGTGGGCGGGGCGGGGGAAGGACACCTGCACGGCGAAGCGGGACGTGCCCGACGCGCGGTCCATCGCGTTGAGGTAGGCGCGCCCCGCGGCGGCCGACTGGATGCCCGCCGTGAGGAGCAGCGCGCCGTCCCGCGTGGGACGACCGGCGAGCTGCTCGGTGCCCGTCGCCGGCGTCCCGTCGGTGTGGCCCACGAGGACGAGCGCGCCGTGCTCCTGCTCCGCATAGACGTTCTTGCCGTCGACGACGACCGCCGTGACGAGCCCGGGCTCGGCGACCTTCCCGGCGAGCGGCAGCGTCCCGACCTTCTTCCCGTCGGGATCGATGACGGTGATGGCCTTGTCGACGAGGCGGTCGATGAGCGCCACGGTGCCGTCCTTTCCGGTCGCCACGTCCTGCACCGTGATCGACGTATCGGTCGCGCCGCGCATGCGCCCGTCCTTGTCGTAACGGACGAGCCGCCCGTTCACCTGGTCGAGGATCAGCAGGTCCCGGCCCGCGAGCGCGAGCGACATCGGACCTTCCGGGTTCCCTTCCTGCGGACGGTCGCGACCGAGCTGACGCGCGCCGCTCCCCCACGTCGCCGAGAGGAGGAGGCGCGCGCCGGCGTCGGTCGCGGTGACGGCGCGTGCAGCGGCGGGCTCGCCAGGCGCCGGGCTATCCGCATCGAGTGAGAGCACGGCAGGTGCGCCGGTGTCGTCGGGGGTGCTCGGTGCGGCGTGCTTCGCGCCGTCGCTTGTCGAAGTGAATCGATACGCGAGGAGGAGGACGAGAGCGACGACACCGGCGGCCAGGATGGTCTTCGTACGCGTCTGCACGAGAGTGTCTTACCCGAACGCAGCGCGAGGTGTCGCGAGCCACCTCGCGAACCGCTCGCGAGGCGTCGCGAGCAGCTGCTCGCACCTGCTGCTCGAAGGGGCGAACACCGACCGTCGTCCCGCTGATCTTTCCATCGGCACTGCCCGTGGGGGGTGATCTTCCGATGTATGTTCGTCCACCTGCGCGGCGGCCCGGCTCTTGCTGAATGGCCTCGCGATGCGCCTGACCCAGCCTCGGTTCTTCGCCGGAATGCTCTTCTCCGGAGCGCTTGCGCTCATGGTGGGCTGCGGGGGGACTCCGGACTCGGAGGGAGGCGCGGGTGAGAAGCACTCGTACGGCGCAGAGATCACGCCGGGCACCGACCAGGGCGCCGACGGCGACGTCGGGGATGACACCCCGGACGGCCCGCTCACCGCGGTCGAGGACACCGACGAGCCCACCGCGCAGGTTGGCCAGGGGCTCGTCGCGAACGGCAAGATGAAGGCGACCGCGAACGTCAACCTGCGCAAGGGCGCCGGGACGAGCTACGCGGTCCTCATGGTGATCCCGTCGGGCAGCACGGTCACCCTGCTCGGCACGTCGGCCTCGAACGGATTCCTGAACGTGTCGTTCAACGGCTCCTCGGGGTGGGCGTCGGCGACCTACCTCGCGGACCTCGGGACCGCGGGCGCCGGCGCCGGCAGTGGCACCGCCGATCTCGAGGGCGCGCCCTCGCCGGAGAATGCCTTCGCCCGCGCCAAGAAGGCGGTCGGCTTCTCGTATTACTGGGGCGGCGGCGCGTGGACGGCCTCCGGCGTCAGCTCCAGCACCGCGGGCTCGTGCTCCGGAAGCTGCCCGTCGTGCACGCATTCGGGCAAGTACGGCGCCGACTGCTCGGGCCTCGTCGCCAAGGCCTGGCAGTTCGGGTCGAAGGCCCTCGAGACGAACTCGCACCCGTACAGCACGGTGTCGTTCAACGGCAGCTCGTCGAACTGGAAGACCGTCTCGCGCTCCTCGCTGCAGAAGGGCGACGCGCTCGTCTACAACGCGAACGGCTCCGGCCACATCGTGCTCTTCGAGAAGGGCGACGGCTGGGGCACGCCCACCGTCGTCGAGTGCCGCGGCTGCTCCTACGGCTGCGTGTACAATGCACGCTCCTTCACCTCGAACTACAAGGGCATCCGCCGCGCCGGCTTCTGACCTCGACCGCAGCGCACCTTAATTGCGCGTCACCACGGCATCTCACCCGTGATTCGCGCTTGCGGCGCGAGGACTCTTACGCCAAACCTGGCGGCGCCGCATGCGAAGCTCCTCGACCTCCCGCGCGTTCCCGCTCTCCCTTCTGCTTGCGCTGGGAGGCGTAGGCTGCGCGTCCGCTCCCGACGTGCCCGGCGAGAGCGTCGGGCAGCAGCGCGCCGCCGTCATCAAGGGGAAGGACTCCGACGCGTCGCAGGATGCGGTCGTGCTGCTCGTCCACTACGACCCGTCGAACCCGCAGGTCGAGTCGTGCACCGGCACGCTCATCTCGCCGCGCCTCGTCCTGACCGCCCGCCACTGCGTCGCGACGACCGACGAGTCGGTGGCCTGCAATGCCGACGGCACGCCGGTCGTCGGCGGCGACGTGGGCGCAACGCATCCCGCGAGCACGCTCTACGTCTTCACGGGCACCCAGCGTCCCGACTTCAACTCGGGGGCGCCCAAGGTCGCGGGTGTCGGCTCGAAGGTGCTCGACGACGGCGGCAAGAACCTGTGCAACCACGACATCGCGCTCATCGTCCTCAAGGAGCCGGTGGTCGGCGCGAAGATCGCGCCGGTCCGTCTCGATTCGGACATCGTCGTGGGCGAGACGATCACCGCGATCGGCTGGGGCGTCACCGACAAGACCTCGATGCCCGACACGCGCCAGCAGCGCACCGGCGTGAAGGTCCTCGAGAGCGGGCCCAACTCCTCGGGCGACATGCCCGTCTCCTCGAACGAGTTCGAGGTCGGCGAGGCGATCTGCTCGGGTGACAGCGGCGGCCCCGCCATCGCGGCGAGCGGCGCGGTCATCGGCGTCGTCTCGCGCGGCGGGAACCAGACGCAGCCCGATCCGAACGACCCGTCCTCCGGCTGCATCGGCGGCTCGAACCTCTACACGAAGGTCCAGCCGTTCAAGGACCTCGTGATGAAGGGCTTTGCGATCGTCGGCGACGAGCCCTGGCTCGAGAACGGCCCCGACCCGCGCCTCGCCAAGCCGGGCACCGCGTGTGCCGATCCGAGCGAGTGTGGCTACGGGCTGTGCCTCGCCGACCCCGCGGCCTCCGGCGCGCTCACGTGCGCGCAGGACTGCGCCAAGGACGGCGTGTGTCCGGACGGGCTCGCGTGCGTCGCCGAGGGCGAAGCCTCGGTGTGCCGCGACCCCAACGCCCCGAAGCCGACCACGACGGTCACGAAATCCGGCTGCACGACGACACCCGGAGCTCCCGCGTCGGGTGGGGCGCTCGCGTGCCTGCTCGGGCTCGCCGCCTTCGTGGCGAGCCGCCGCCGCCGCTCCGATCAGTCGTCCTGAGGGTCGGGGTCGGGCGCGAGCCCGAGCCGTCCCGGGGGCACCAGCTTGCGGATGGTCATCGCCATGGTCTCCGCCGCGCCACGTAGCAGCTCGACGAGGCGCGCCTCGGGCATCGGCCGCTGCGTGATCGCGAGGTCGTAGAGCAGCGTCGTCGGGCTCGTCCGGTGCGGCGCGAGCTTCGCGCCGGCCTGCTCGAGGATCGTCCGCATCGCGGTGTTCTCGGCCAGCACCTCGGCACGGATGGTGTGCACGCCGCGCGCTCGTGCGGCGCGCGTGAGCTCACGCGCCAGCGCGACCCCGACGCCCTTGCGCTGGGCGTCGTCGGCCACGGTGATCGCCGCCTCGGCGACGGTCGGGTCCGCGGCGCTGCGGATCAGGCGGGCGACGCCGATGCCGCGCTCGGTCTTCAGGTCCGGCGAGGTGGTGGTCGCCACGAGCGCGATGTGACGGTCCTGGTCGACGTTCGTGAGGTAGTCGAGCGTGTCCTCGGACAGCTCGGTCATCGCGCCGAAGAACCGCAGGTAACGCGTGCTCGCCGACGTCTCGTGCCAGGCCTGCCGGAACGCCTCGCGGTCGTCGGGCGCGAGCGGACGGATCGTGATCGCCGTACCATCGCGCAGCGTGCGCACGGCTCGCCAGCTCGGCGCGCCCGTGAATGCGGGCCCGAGCTCGGCTTCGTCGTCGCGGACAGGCGGAGGGGACTCCAAGCAGGGCTATCCTAGCAGTCGACCGCGACCTATCCTCCCCGTCGCCGAGGAGGCGAGATGACGACCCCGACCTGGGACCTTTGCGTGCTCGGAGCAGGACCCGCTGGGTACGCGGCAGCGATGCGCGCGCACGACCTCGGCAAGCGTGTGGTGATGATCGAGCGTGGCCAGGTGGGCGGCGCCGGAATCCATGCCGGCGCGCTCTCCTCGAAGACGATGTGGCACCTCTCCAACGACTACGCGTGTGCGGCCCGGAGTGACCGCGGGTACCGCGCGGTGGGCAACGTCGAGGTGTCCTATCCCGACGTCATCGCATCGGTCCGCGCCGCGGTCGCGGAGCGTCGGTCCCTCCTCGAGCGCCAGCTGGCGCACCTGGCGAACCCGCGCGCGAGCGGCGCGGTCGTCACGCTGGTCCGCGGCACCGGGCGCTTCGTGTCTCCGCACGAGGTCGAGGTCCAGCGTCTCGACGGCACCGTGGAGATGATCCGCGCCGACCACTTCATGATCGCGACCGGCTCCCACCCCCGGGTCCCCGACAACATCGTGGTCGACGGCGTGCACGTCGTCACGAGCGACCAGATCGAGTCGTTTCCGGCGTTCCCCGAGAGCCTCGTGGTCGTGGGCGCCGGCGTCGTGGGCTGCGAGTACGCGACGATGTTCGCGAACTACGGCAAGACGAGGATCTCCATCATCGACCGGCAGCCGCGCATCCTTCCGTTCGAGGACGAGGACGTGGCGGAGGAGGTCGCCACGAGCTTCGAGTCGATGGGCGTGGTCATCCATCGCGCCTCCAAGCTCGAGAGCTTGAAGGTTGTCGACGGGAAGGTCGAGTACGTCATCACCAACGCCGACGGCAAGCTCGAGACCCTCCGCGTCGAGCGCGCGCTCGTCTCGGTGGGCCGCATCCCCAACACCGCCGACCTCGGGCTGGAGGCGGCGGGCGTCGCGGTCGACCGGTCGGGCAACGTCGTCGTGCAGGACACGCGCTCCTCGGTCCCGCACATCCATGCCTCGGGCGACACGACGCTCGACATCGCGCTCGTGAACGTCGCGGAGCTCGAGGGCCGGTACGCCGCCGAGGCCATGTTCGGGCTCGCGCCGCGGCCGATCCGGTACGAGGCTCTGTCGGCCATCATGTTCCTGAAGCCCGAGGTGGCGAGCGTCGGGCTGAACGAGCTCAAGGCCCGCGAGCAGAAGATCCCGTACCGCGTCGGGGTCGTCCACAACCAGCTCATCACCCGGAACATCGCGATGCGCGAGACGCGCGGCTTCGTCAAGGTGCTCGCCGCGCCGGACACCGGCCGCATCCTCGGGCTCCGCGTGGTCGGGCCCGAGGCGTCGAGCACCATCCAGGGCATCGCCTTCCTGATCGACCAGGAGGCGACGCTCGACGACATCGACCGCTGCGTGCATCCGCATCCGGCGGTCACGGAAGGCGTACAGGAGTGTGCGCGCATGCTCCTCGGGCGGTCGGTCCTGAAGCTCGACGTGTTCGGCCCCGAAGGTCTCTTGAGGTGTGGCGCGGGCTGACGCGCGCTATGGTCCGCCGAGGACTTGAGCCCACCCCGCCGCAGAGCCGTCGCCGCCCCCGAACCGCGTCCCACGCTGACCCGCGCCGCCGTCACGAAGGCGGTGCGCGAAGGCGCCGGCTACACGCGCCGTGCGTTCGGGCTCGTCTGGCGGTCGTCGCCGCCGCTCACGATCGTGCTCGCGACGCTCACCCTCAGCGTCGCCGCGGTGCCGCCGGCCATTGCGTACACCGGCAAGCGCATCGTCGACCAGGTCCTCGCCGGGTCCCGGGACGGCACGATCCGGTGGGTCGCGGTGGAGCTCGCGCTGGTGGCGCTGCAGGCCACGCTAACGCGCGGTCTCGGGCTCGTGCGCAGCATCCTCGGCTCGCGGCTCGGCACGGACGTCAACGTTGCCATCCTCGAGCGCGCCAACTCGCTCGAGCTGCGTCACTTCGAGGACCCCGAGTTCTACGACCGGCTCACCAAGGCGCGCCGCGAGGCATCGTCGCGGCCGATGTCGCTCGTCACCGAGAGCTTCGCGCTCGTGCAGAACATCCTGACGCTCGCGGGGTATGGCGTGCTCCTCCTGCAGTTCAGCCCCTGGGTGGTGCTGGCGCTCATGGCGGCGACGATCCCCGCGACCATCGCCGAGATGCGCTTCTCGAAGGCGACCTTCCGGCTCCGTAACTGGCGCTCGCCCGACTCGCGTCGCCTCACGTACCTCGAGTACGTGCTCGCGAACGACGAGCACGCGAAGGAGGTGAAGCTGTTCGGGCTCGGGCCGATGTTCCTCGAGCGCTACAAGACGCTGGCCGAGCGCTTCTACCGCGAGGACTCGAAGCTCGCGACCACCCGCTCGCTGTGGACGACGCTCCTCGCGCTGCTCGCGACGGTGGCGTTCTACGGCGCGTACGGGTCGATGGCGATCCTCGCCGCGACCGGGCTGCTCACGCTCGGAAACATGACGATGTACGTGCTCGCGTTCCGCAGCGGGCAGTCGTCGTTCCAGTCGATCCTGAGCGGCATCGGAGCCATGTACGAGCACAACCTCTACATGTCGAACCTGTTTCTCTACCTCGACGGGACGATCGCCGCCGAGGAGGAGGTGGCGGCGGCGAAGACCGATGCCGAGGCCATTGCGGGCGTCGATGGCGCGGCGCGCGAGCTCGGCATCCGCCTCGAGAACGTGAGCTTCCGCTACCCCGGACGGCCGGGCGAGGACACGTGGGTGCTCCGCAACGTGGACCTCTTCATCCCGCGCGGGCAGAGCGTGGCGCTCGTCGGCCAGAACGGCGCCGGGAAGACCACGCTCGTGAAGCTGGTGACGCGCCTCTACGAGCCGACCGAGGGACGCATCCTGCTCGACGGCAAGGACCTGCGCGCCTGGGATCGCCGCGCGCTGCTCGAGCGGTTCGGCGTCGTCCTCCAGGACTTCAACCAGTACCAGCTGAAGGTGCGCGAGAACGTGGGCGTGGGGAGCGTCGCGCACCTCGACGAGACCGACCGCATCACAAGGGCCGTGGCCCAGGGCGGAGCGGAGGCGCTCGTCGGCGGGCTCGCGGCGGGTATCGAGACCCCGCTCGGTCGCTGGTTCGCCGACGGCGTCGAGCTGTCCGGCGGTCAGTGGCAGAAGCTGGCGCTCGCGCGCGGCTTCATGCGCGAGCAGGCCGACATCCTGGTTCTCGACGAGCCGACCGCCGCGCTCGATGCCGAGGCCGAACGCGCGGTCTTCGAGCGCTTCCGTGAGCTCGCGAAGGGGCGGACCACGTTCGTCATCTCGCACCGGTTCCCGACGGTGCGCATGGCCGACCGGATCCTCGTGCTCGAGGGCGGTCGCATCCTCGAGGACGGGACGCACGCGGAGCTCGTGGCGCGCGGCGGGACGTACGCGCGCCTCTACAAGCTGCAAGCCGACGGCTACGCCTGAGCGGCCCCGGAGGGTGGCCGGGGCCACGGGGTGGCCTGGCCGGGCCGGGGTCGCCGTGCGCTAACCGTGCGAGATCGCGCGGACGCGGCGGTGGCCTGCAGCATGCTGGAGGGGCCGGCATGAGCGGAATCAACAGCGTGATCGTCTCGGGCAATCTCGGCGCGGACCCGGAGCTCCGGATGGCAGCGGGTGGCACGGCCATCCTCAACCTCCGGATCGCGACGGACGAGTCGTGGATCGACAAGGACAACAAACTGCAGGAGCGCACGGAGTGGCATCGCGTGACGGTGTTCGGCAAGCGCGCCGAGGGCCTCGCGAAGTTCCTCCGCAAGGGGATGTTCGTCTCCGTGAAGGGCTCGCTGCGCACGTCGTCGTACGACAAGGAGGGGCAGAAGCACTACAGCACGCAGATCATCGCCGAAGACGTCGCGGTGCCGCCGAAGTCGAGCGGCATGGCGAAGGGGCCGTCGGCCGACGCGCCGTTCCCCACCTTCGAGGACGAGGCCGCGGTGCCGGCCGGCCTCGTCAACGGGGCGCGGTCGCGCAAGGCGCAGGCGCCCGAGGCGGTGGACATCCCATTCTGAGGCGCGGGAAGCGGGAGAGGGGAGGCGCGCGGTCACCGCCGCGGCGCCTCCCTCGTCCATGCTTCAGCGCGCTGCGCCGCGGAACACGGCCCAGTTCAGCTTCAGCTTCCGCATCTTCCCGCGCAACGTGTGCGGGTTCAAGCCGAGCAGATCGGCGGCGCCGCCCTTGCCCTCGATGCGGCCACCGGCGAGCACGAGCGCCTGCTCGATGTGAGCGCGGACGGCCTCCTCGAACGTGGAAAAGCCCGCGGCCTTCGCGACCACCCCCGAGGCGGCGGGCGCATCCTCCGCCGCGTGCGGGCTCGACGGAGCGAGCGCATCGCCCAGTGCCGCCGGCACGTCGAGGCGCCGGCCGCCTCCCAGGATCGCGGCACGCTCGATCACCGTCGCAAGCTCACGGACGTTGCCCGGCCACCGGTAACGGAGGAGCGCCTCGATCTCCTCGGGCTTCGGGACGAGCGGCACCGACGTGAGGCGCACGCCCGCCCGGTGCGCGAAGTGGGCGGCGAGCAGCGGCACGTCCTGCATGCGCTCGCGGAGCGGCGGGATCTTCACCGCGAACACGCTGAGCCTGTACCAGAGGTCTTCGCGGAACGTGCCCGCCGTGACCATCGCGCGCAAGTCACGGTGGGTCGCGGTGATCACGCGGACGTCGACGCGCGTGGTCCGGCTCGACCCGACGCGCTCGAGTGTTCCGTCCTGCAGGACCCGGAGCAGACGGACCTGCGCGGCGAGCGACAGCTCGGCGACCTCGTCGAGGAAGAGGGTGCCGCCGTCGGCCCGCTCGAACCACCCGAGACGCATGGCGACCGCGCCGGTGAAGCTCCCGCGCTCGTGGCCGAAGAGCTCCGAGTCTACGAGGTCCGGCGCGACCGCACCGCAGTTGACGCGGATCATCGGACCGCGCGCCCGCCGCGAGCGGGCGTGGATCATCCTGGCGATGACCTCCTTGCCGGAGCCCGTCTCGCCGTGGAGCATCACCGGCGCGTCGGTCGGCGCGACGTGAGCCACGCGGCTCACCACGTCGCGGAGCCCGGTCCCGGTGCCGATCACGTCGCTATCGTGGACGATGGATCCACCAAACTCGCTGGCCGGCGCCAGCACCCGTGCAGGGCTCGGCGGCGGCGCAGATCCCGTGGGATGCGCCGCAGTGCGCAAAAAACGGCTCTGCGTCGCATCATCGAGGTTGGCATCACGTGTGCTGAGAGCGCTCATGTGTCCACTATAACGGATGTTAGTTCGCCAAACAAGAAGTGGCGCGGCCGGCCGCTCCTCCTCGCATCGGCCGCGGCCCTGGAGATCGTCCTCGGCGCAGGAGCCGCGTCGGCACAGACGCCGCCGTGCAGCTCGCTGCCGGCGCCGGTGATCTACGGCCTGGGAGGGAGCGCGACGAAGCCGCTGCTCGGGAAGGTCGCCGCGGGTCTCGCGGCCGCCCCCACGCCGCTCACGATCGTCTACCAGGCGCCGGGCGCGTGCGTCGGCATCAACGGTCTCCTCGGCGGAACGCCGATCACCGGGACGGCGAGCTACTGGGACGCGACGGGCAAGGAGAGCTCCTGCACGGTCGACGTTCCGCACGCGGTCGACTTCGCGAACATGGGCAACACGGCGGTCTCGTGTCCCGGCGTCGTCGCGTTGCCGGCCGACATCGGCGACTTCGCCGGGCCGGTGAACACGTACAACCTGATCGTTCCGGTGGCGTCGAGCCAGACCGTGATCAGCTCCGAGGCGGCGTACTTCGCGTTCGGCTTCGGGGCGCAGGGCCAGGCGCAACCCTGGGTCGACGAGACCCAGCTCTTCAGGCGCGACGAGAGCTCGGCGGCGCAGCTCTTCATCTCGCTCGCGACGGGCGTCCCCGCGGCGAAGTTCAAGGGCATCAACACGCTGACCAACTCCGGGACCGTCACCCAGACCGCGACGGCCACGAAGCCCGAGGCGGCGCTCGGCCTCGTGTCGGGCGAGGTCGCGGACGCCGCGCGTGCCTCGGTCCGGACGCTCGCCTACCAGCACAAGGGTCAGCGCTGCGGCTTCCTCCCCGACTCGTCGTCGACGTCGTTCGACAAGAAGAACGTGCGGACCGGGCAGTACCACATATGGGCGCCCATCCACTTCTTCGCCCGGGTGGATGCCGCCAAGAAGATCGTCGACCCCAACGTGGCGAGCTTCATCGGGCTCTTCACGGGCGAGGTGACGCCGCCGTCGAACATCGACATCCTCGCCCTCGAGATCAAGTCGGGCAACGTCCCGCGCTGCGCGATGAACGTGTGGCGCGAGACCGATCTCGGGCCGCTCGCCAAGAACACGCCCGAAAAGCCGTGCGGGTGCTTCTTCGAGAAGACCGCCACGGGCGCCACCACCTGCACCGCGTGCGCGACTGCCGACGGGACCGCCGACGTGGCGTGCCCGGTCTCCGCGCCCGTGTGCCGCCGCAACTTCTGCGAGGCCCGCTGATGTTCACCAGGAAGCTCGCGGTCACCATCACCACCACCACCCTCGTGCTCGGCGCGATCCTGGCGAGCGCCTGCTCGTCCGGCTCCGAGGAGGCCGCGCCCTCTCGACCGCCGGTGCCCCCGGTGGTCGCCGACGACGCCAGCGTGAGCGCCGACGGCGGCGGGTCCGATGTCGACGCCGCCGCCTGCAACGGACCCGCCGGATGCTTCGCCTGCGAGCCCGTGAGCGAGCTCGACTTCCTCAACGCGTGCACCGACGGCTCGTGCACGCCGTTCGACAACGTGGCGCGCCTTCCGCTCTACAAGGCGGGTCAGCCACTGCCCGCGGTGCCCTGAGGACGCGATGCCTGGAGCCTTGCCCCTGCGCCCTCACTGGCGCCCACGGACCGGGAGCGCGGCGGCGCTCGCCCTCCTGGCGGCGTGCCTGACGAGCCCGGCGCGCGCATGGGCGCAGGAGACGGATCTCGAGGTGCCCGCCGCGCCGGCTTCGCCTC
>JAQBQL010000269.1 GCA_028287035.1 Labilithrix sp.
GGACGGCGGCGGGCTGGACCGTGGTCGGGGCGGCGGGCGCGGCTGCGGTGGGCGCAGACGGCGCGGACGATGCGGACGGCGCCGGGGCCGTCACCGCAGCGGCGGTGTCATCGGCGAACGCCGTCGAGCCGCTGGCGGCCATCGTCAGCGCGGTGACGCCGGCGAGCAGGAAACGCTTCACTGGCCGTCTCCCTTGGGCGCGACGATCTCGGTGATGCGGAGGGCGTAGCGGTCGCCGACGACGATGGCCTCGCCGCGCCCGATGACGCGGCCGTTCACGAGGATCTCGAGGGGCTCGCCGGCCGCCTTGTCGAGCTCGAGGGTCTGCCCGGCGCCGAGCTTGAGCAGGTCGGCGATGCGCATCCGCTTCCGGCCGATCTCGAGCGTGACCTCCACCTCGACGTCGCGGAGGAGATCCATCGAGGGCTGCACGAGGCGGACGCGGGGCGCCTGGGCCTCCGGCTCGACGAAGGCAGGGGCGGGTCGGATGCTGGGAGCGTTCATGCTGACGGTCCACTGCTTCAAGTCCCGTGCCCACCCGCAGCGTCATCGGCGTGACGACGCCAGCCCGGGATCCACGGGGCGGGCGTCATGGGCGCGTGGCATCCGAAGACGAGTCGGCATTCACCCTGGGTGCCTGCGGACCCGTGCGCGAAGGTGGGTGCGGCGGCGCGGAAGTGCACGTCTGCGGGGGGATTGCGCCGCCCGGCTCCTCGCGCACGCGGACGTTTGGTTGGCCGACGACAGGGGAGCGCATCAGGGTCTCGCGCGCGGCGCGTCGATGCGGAGCGGCAGGGCGGCTGGAGCGGCGTGTGCCGGGGCGAGGCCGGTGCTGCGCTGCAGTAGCTCGCCGACGACCGGTTGTCCGCGGCGGGATCGCAGGAGCGAACGCGAGCTCGTGCGAAGAGGGGATCGCGCGGCACCGCGTTCACCCGGCGCGACGAACGCGAACGGCTGACCACGGCACGCACCGAACGACTTCGTGGCTTGCACCGCGTCCGTGACGCGGACGACCGCGGGCGCGCGCTCCTTCGAGTTGCTCCGAGAGTCCGTACCGCGCTGCGGCGGGCCGCACGTGCGCCGGCCCCAGCTGGTGAATCGCGGGTACGCGCGAAGTGGCGCGCACCCGACGCGCAGGTGAGCGTGTGGCGCGCGGTGAGCGCCACCTGATGACCCCTGCGGCGAGGCGTGCGGGCCGTGGGAAGCGCGGGGCGGCGACGGACGCTCGCAACGATCGGTCCACCAAACCGAACATCGGACAATCGCCCGATTCAAACATCGCCTTCTTCGTTGCGCCGACCAGAGCTCCAAGCGCGCGACGGCGCGCAACTCCGTCCTCCGCCGCACCGGTCCGGACGCGGGGCGCGCGCAAGAACGACGGACGTGAGGAAGCGCCGACGGACACGCCGAGGCGACAAAGACAACGAGAGATCCACAATCCCGAATACCTGAAGATCGCCGATTCGAGCATTGCCTTCTTCGTTGCGCCGACTAGCATTCCAACATGCACGACGAGGCGCAGCTCTGTCTTCCGCTGCGCCGGCGCGGGCGCGGTGGCGCACGCAAGAACGCGGGGCGCAAGCCGCTGCCGGCGGGGCTGCGGCGGACCGTTCATCGCGCGCGGCCGCCACTTTCTTCGCATACGCCGGTGCACATCACGTTACGCGCCGCGAAGGGAGCTCCGTCATTCCGTCACGAGTTGATGGCGCGCGCGATCGGCGGCGTGATCCGCGCGATGAAGGTCGCGCGTGACGACCTGCGGATCGTCGAGTTCTCGATCCAGAGCAACCATCTCCATCTCGTCGTGGAGGCGGACGACGAGCGCGCCCTCTCTAGCGCTATCCGCGGTTTCCAGACGCGCGTGTCACGGCGTCTCAACCACCATGTCCTGAGGCGTCGTCGCGGGGCGGTCTGGGGTGACAGGTACCATCGTGAGGACCTCACGAGCCGGCGCCAGGCACGTAACGCGCTCGTCTACGTCCTCCAGAATGGCCATCACCACGGCGCAGTGAAACCGGGTATCCGTGACCCGCTCTCCTCCGCGCTCTGGTCCGAGCGCTTCATCCAGAGACCCGTGCTCCCGCCGGAAAGCTCCCCCTGCTCACGAGCATTGACGTTCATGCTGAGCCACCTGTGGGAAAAACAGTGGCCGGGCCTCATCTTCCCCACCGAGGTCCCGAAGGGCAGGTCGAACGGCCGACGCCATGAGAAAGGGGGCATTTGAACCGAGCGACTGCCGGATATGCACCCGACCTGGGACGGCACTTCGGTCACTTCCGATTCGGAACCAACGATCCCGCGCGCATCTCGCAGGGCTCTCGAACGGCCTGCGAGGTGGATGCGAGGGGCACCTCGGCGTCCGTCGGTGGCGTGCAGGCGTCGCGGCGCCGCTTCTTGGGCATGACCTGTCCGCCTCCAACCCGCAGTGCGTCCTGCTCGCAGAGACCGAACGAGCGGGTGCTACGCTGCGCGGGTGTCCGGCGGCAGCAACTTCGACCATGAGGCTCGCGCGGCATTCCTCGCGTTCCTCGAGCGCTTCGCGAAGGGCAATGCCGATCCGCACCAGTGGCAGGAGCTGGTCGTGACGCACTACCTCGACGCGACGCTCGAGCGGACACGGCAGGACTGCGTCCGCCTTCGGGCGAGAAACGGGGACATGCACTGGTCCACCGCGGAGCACGAGCAGATCCAGTCCTGGATCCGCACGCTCCGCACCGCGGGCGGGTGACTCTCCTCGGGCCGCAGCCCCTCCCCTACTTGACGATCTCGATCCCGATCGACCCGCCGTTCGACTTCGGTTTTCCGCGGAAGATCTCCGCGCCCCCCGCGCAGATGCGGGCGCACTCGTCGAGGCCCAGCGTCAGCTGCACGACGTCGCCGACCTGCAGGCTCGCGAGCGCGGTCAGCGGGATCTTCACCTTGCCGAGCTCCGCCACGACGTCGACCTCGACGTCCACCATGGCCGCGGCCATCGCGCCGTCGGACGAGGCCTTCGCGGCCGGGCTCTCGTCGAGCACGGACAGCGGGACCGCGATGGCGACGATGCCGCCGCCGGCGATCGTGAGCGTGCACACCGCGCCGACGCCGGCGGTGGTGAGGCCCGCGCCCGGCGCGAGCTCGATGGTCAGGCCGAGCCGCGTCTTCAGCGCCTCGGCAAAAGCCTTCAAGATGGTCTCCACGACGCGCGACGCGAGCGCGGTCTGCGCCGAGCTCAGCTCCGTCCGCGCGACGTTGTCGGGGTCCGGATCGCCGCCGCCGAGCACGCCATCGAGCACGCGATGCACCGCCATCGCATCGAGCGCGAGGACGCCGGGGGCCCTCGTCGGACCGGCGACGAAGGGCACCGTGAACGCGAGGTTCGGGATCGACTCCGGGAGCTCTGCGAAGAGCGCGCTCCTCGCCGGGCCCGCGATGACCGCGACGCGCTTGCGGGAGAGGAACGGGAGCACCCGGCGCAGCGAGGACGCGAGCTCGCCCGACGCCCGGTCGAGGTTGCCCTGGGCGCGCCGGCTGCGTTCGCCGCTCGTCCCGAGCTGGGCAAGCGCGTTCGGCTGGCTCTTGTGCGCCACGCTCATTGCAGCACGAAGTCCGTGACCAGGATCTTCACCGCGTCCACGGCGCCGGCGCCGTGGCAACGCTCGAGCATCTCGGTGCGGACCTTCTCCATGTGGGCGCCGTCCGACGCCTCCTCGTAGCTCATGGCGCGGACGTAGGAGAGGATCGCGTCGCGGATGCGCGGCGCGAACGGCTTCATGGCCTCGCCCTCCTTGCCTTCTTCTCCGCCGCCCTTCTCGGGCTTCTCGAACTCGATCGCGATCGTCAGCTTCATCGCGTGACCCTTGCCCTTGGCGTCGAGGATCGTCAGGAGAAAAGGGTCCAGCGCGACGGTCGGTCCCGGCGGCTTCGGCTCGCGGCGACGCTCGACCGGCGCCTCGGGCGCTGCCGCCGGCGCGTGCGCGGATGCCGCCCGCGCGCCCCCGTACGAAGCGCCGGCCGCGAGGAGCGCGGGGATCAGCATCTTCATGATTCCCGAGACCGCCGAGGACTTCGGCGCCTTGGCCGTCGTGGCGGTGGTCTCGGCAGGCTTCGCTTCGGGGGTACTCATCGGGAATAGGATCGGCTCGGAGGGTCGTTGGATTAAGGCGTCACAGGCATGGCGTCACCGCGGTGGCGTCACTGCTTGATCTGCATCAGCTCCTGCAACATCTGATCCGCGGTGGTGATCACCTTGCTGTTCGCCTGGAACGAGCGCTGGTGCGTGATGAGGTCGACGAACTGCTCGGCCACGTCGACGTTCGACTGCTCGAGCGCGCCGGAGACGACCGACGCGCGGCCACCGGTACCGACCGTGCCGAGCGCGGCCTCACCGGACTCCTTCGTCGCCACCCACATGTTCTGACCGGCCTTGCCGAGGCCTTCGTTGTCGCGGAACTTGGCAATCGCGAGCTTGCCCGCGGCGACCGTCTGTCCGTTCGAGTAGACGCCGCTGACCACGCCCGTGCTGTCGACCTTGACGCCCGAGAGATCGCCCGACGCGTAGCCGTCCTGCGACTGTCCGGTGATCGCGCTGGCAGAGCCGAACTGGGTCGTGCCCTCGAGCCCGGTGCCGCCGGCGGCGATGGTCTTGCCGAAGTCGAGCGCCAGCGGCTGGTTCGGCGTCGCGCCGACGAAATTGACGGTCCCGCCCGTCGTCGGCGTGACGCTCTGCATCGCGCCGTTCGTGGTGAACTGCATGGTGCCGGAGGCGATCTCGCTGTTCTGGCCGGCCGTTCCGCCCGTCACCTCCGCGCCCTTGGCGAGCGCGTGGTACTCCCACTGGCCGGCCGACGTCTTGCGGAAGTAGACGTCCACGGTGTGCGCCCGCCCCAGGGAGTCGAACGACGTCATCGAGGTGGAGATGTTCGACGTGGCGCCGGGATTCTGCGGATCCCAGGCGCCGGTCGGGGTGGTGGCGGTCGAATCCAGGTTTGCCGTCATGGTCATCTTGGCGGTCGCGCGCGGCGGAAGGCCGGCCGAGGGAAGCGTCACGTCGCCGAGCGAGGAGCTGAACGTGCCGTCCGGATTCGCCTGATAACCCTGGACCTTCATGCCCGCGGTGTTCGCGATGGTCCCGTCGTTCTGGACGGTGAGCTGGCCGTTCCGCGTGTAGAACTGGCCCTCGGCGCCGCCGAGGTTGCCCTTCACGACGAAGAAGCCGTCGCCGGAGAGCGCGAGGTCGGTGGGCTGACCGGTCGTCTGGAGCGTGCCCTGCGCGAAGATCTGCTGGCTGCGTGCGAGCCGCACGCCGGCGCCGACGCTGCTGCCCACCGCGCCGCCGAGCTGGTTCTCGAACTCGGCGCGCGAGCGCTTGAAACCGACGGTGTTGGAGTTGGAGACGTTGTCTCCGACGATGCCGAGGGCATCCGACTCCGCCGAGAGACCCGAGACACCCGAATACATCGCATTCAAAATACTCATCGAACAGTTCCTCCAACGCTGACGAGATCCGAGACCGGTGCGGTTGCGCCCGAATCGAGCAACAGCTCCGGATAACCCTTGTCGAACGAGACCTTCTTGACCGTGCCCGTGACGTCCGACGAGGCGTCCACCTTCGCGCCCTGCGCGTCCGTGGCGGTCACCTTGACGCTGTACGTGCCCCGCGGGACCGGCTGACCATTGGCGTCCTTGCCGTCCCAAGCGATGGGCACCGTGCCGGCGGGCCGGCCTCCGAGCTCCATCGTCCGGACGGTCTTGCCGTTCGCGTCCTGGATCTCCACCGTGGTCTTGGTGGAGGCTCCGCCGAGCGTCACGCTCGCGCCGGTCGCGTTGGTGCCGTCCCACGCGATGCCGTGGCCGCGGATGTTGACCGTCTTGCCGACGAGGTCGGTGGCGGCATTGTTCGAGAGGCCGCCGATCTGCGCCGAGAGCGTGTCGAGCTTCTGCGACTGCGCCACCGACTGCTCGACCATCGCGAACTGCGAGAGCTGCGCGACGTACTCCGTGCCCTGCGTGGGATTGAGAGGGTCCTGGTGGGACATCTGCGCGACGAGCAGCTTGAGGAACGCGTCCTTGTCGAGACCCGAGGACTTCGCAGCGCCCGTCGCGGTGGTCGTGGTGGGGGAGGTCCCGTTCACCCCGGATATCGAATCGGCCATGCCGAGGTCTAAAGCACGATGCGTACCCGCGACGAGCGACGGTCCGTTGACGCTCCCGTGGACGGCGTGACGGTGCCTGCCTCCGCGGTGCGGCCCGGCCGGGCGTCACGTCCCTGGCTGTCGCCATCGCGCTGACCGGAGCGCGCGAACGATCCCGCGGCGGTGTCGGCGCCGCTCGAGCCGTGGGAACCGACGTGGACCTGCGCCCGCGGGACCTCGGCGCGCACGTCCGCGCGCAGCTCCGCGGCGTGCGCGTCGAGCAGCGCGGCGCCCTGGCGGTGCTCGGCCTGGACCTGCACGTCGACGCGGCCATCCTCGTGGGTCCTCGCGCGGACCTCGAAGCGTCCGAGATCCTCGACGGAGAGCGCGCCGTGCGCGTCGCCCGCGAGGACGCGCCGGTGCCCGACCGCCTCGGCGTTCTCGACGGCGCGAGCGATGCCGTCGGCCGGCTGACCTGCCTGCGCGGTGACGCTGTCCGCTGTCATGACGTTGACGTTCGCCATGCCAGAGGCGTCGGCGCCGTGGGGCAGCGCGAGCGCGGCCGCCGGAACGGCCTCGGGGAGCGGGCTCTGGTCGGCGGGCGTGGTGAGCCCGGCCTTCGCGGGCGCGGGCGCGGGCGCGGGCGCCGTCTCCTGCGCGTCCATGTCGGGCCTGGTGGGCTCGGCGGACCGCGCGGCGCCCCGGAGGGACGTGGCGCGGCCCGCGGTGGGTCGCAAGGGGGGGGTCCCGTTGACCCCAGCGCCGGGGCGGCTCGCGTTGAGAGTCATCCCTCTGGCGAGCGGCGCCGGGGGCACCGCCGCGGCCATGGCGGGGACCGACGGGCCGGTGACGGCGGGATCGAGGAAGTCCGTCGGCTGGCCGAGGGCGCGCCCCGGGAACGCGCCGCTCGCGTACGGGTCGCTCCCGAGCCGGGCGGCCAGCGCGGGAGGCTCGGGGGCGGCCTCGGCCATGGGTGCGGCGCCGTTCAGGACCGTGCGCTCGGCGGCGGCGGTTGCGGAGCCGAGCTCCGGCGTCATGCGAGGGGCGGGCGTCAGGTCGGAGCGTCCAGGAACGTGGGCCGGCGAAGCGGCGCGCGGTGCGTTCGCCGCGCCGCCAGGGTTGCCCTGCGGCTTGCCCACGGCTCGCAGCATCGCCTCGGCGATCTCCGCGGACGCGAGATGCTCCTTCACGGCGGTGAGGCCAAGGGAGCTCGCGTCGATGGCGCCGCGGCCCACGCCTGCCCCGGCCACGCCCGCCTCGGTCATGGTCGCGACGTCCGCCGTCACGTCGACGTCGACGACCTCGGCGGTCGGTCGGTCGACGGTCCCGCCTGCGACCACCGCGCGCTCGACGCCTTCCGGCCCCGACGGAACGTGCGCCTCGTAGGGCCGTGCGCTCGCCTGCTGCGCCTGGAGCTGGAGCGCCGCCGCCATCGCCTGGGCCTCGGCGGTCTCGTCGTCTGCGCCGGTCTTGCGGCGCTTCGCGTCCTTGGCGAGCGTCGCCGTGCCGGGCTGCGCGAGCGCCCCCTTCGGCCCGGTCGCAGCGGCCTCGACCGCTTGCAGCTGGCTGCCGAGCTGCTCGGCAAAGCCGGCCTCACGAGGAGCGCCAGCGCCAGCGCCGGCCGGCGCGTCCACCACCGCCGCCGGCGCCTCGTCGGCACGCGCGGTGGCGGCCCTGGCGAAGGAGGACATCACACTCTCGACTGCACCGGTGCCGTTCATGACTCCACCTTGGTCGTGCTCCGGGCCGCGAGCGCGTCCTCGGCAGCACGTGTCTTCTGGTTCGCTGCAGCGTTGACGGCGGCCGTCGCCTTCTCACCCCAGAGCTCGAAGCGACGGAGCTCGGTCCGCGCCGCGGCGACCTCCGCGAGGAACCGCTGCTCCTCGCGCTGCTTCTGACCGACCACCGCCTGGGCGCGCTGGACCGCCATCCGCAGCGTCCGTCCGCGTGCGTCGTGCACCGCGAGATCGTCGGCGGTCTCCGCGGCGGCCGCACGGTCGATGGAGGCGAGCCACGCCGCCTCCGAGGCCCTGACCGACTGCTCGGCGGCGGCCGTCGCGGCGCGGGCCTGCACGAGGGCGCGTTCGGCGGCCGTGACCGCCCGGTCCTTGACGCTCGTGAGCTTCTGGATGCGTTTCGACATCAGGACCTCGAGAGCTCGGCGATCTCGAGGACCGCCGTGATCGACTCCTCGCGCGGCGTGGCCTCGTCGGGCGGCTGACGGAGCAGGGCCTCGATCATCGGGAGGGACTTCTTCGCCGCGTCGATCCGCGCGTCGGACCCCGGCACGTAAGCGCCGATCTGGATGAGGTCCGCAGCGTCGTCGTACGCGGCCAGCATCTCGCGGACGCGCGAGGCCGCCGCCAGGTGAGGCCGGTCGCACACCTCGCTCGCGAGACGCGACACGCTCTTCAGCACGTCGATGGCCGGGTGCTGGCCGCGGTCGGCGAGCTTGCGCGAGAGCACGACGTGGCCGTCGAGGATGCCTCGCACGGTGTCGGCGATCGGATCGTTGAGGTCGTCGCCCTCGACGAGGACCGTGTACACGGCGGTGATCGAGCCCGGCCCGCCATCGCGTCCGGCCCGCTCGAGCAGCGGCGGGAGGGCGGCGAACACCGTCGGCGTGTAGCCCTTGGTCAGCGGCGGCTCGCCAGCCGCGAGCGAGGCCTCGCGGAGCGCCATCGCGAATCGCGTGACCGAGTCCATGACGAGGAGGACCTTCTTGCCCTGCTTGCGGAAGTACTCGGCGAGCGCGGTCGCCCGGAGCGCGCCACGGACGCGGACGAGCGGCGGCGTGTCGCTCGTCGCCGCGACGACGACGCAGCGGTGCATGTTCTCGGGGCCGATGGCGTTGCGGACGAAGTCGCCGACCTCGCGGCCGCGCTCGCCGATCAGCGCGGCGATGATCACGTCGGCCTTCGCGTGGCGGCACATCATGCCGAGCAGCGTGCTCTTGCCGACGCCCGTGCCGGCGAACAGACCGATCCGCTGCCCCTCGGCGAGCGGGAGGATGGCGTCGAGCGCGCGGACGCCGGTCTCGAGCGGGTGCTCGATCGGGCGGCGCGCGAAGGGCGTCGGAGGCTGCGCGTGGAGCGGCGCACGGCCGGCGCTACGCACGATCGGCCGCCCATCGAGGGGACGGCCGAACGCGTCGATGACGCGCCCCAGGACCTCGTCACCCACCTCGGCGGTCGCCTCGCCGAGGCGCGGCCGCACGCGGGCCCCCGGCGCGATGCCCGCGGTCGGTCCGAGCGGCGCGGCGAGCAGGCGCTCGTCGCGGAAGCCGATGACCTCGAGCGGGACGATGCCGGAGGGCGTCACGACGTCGAGCTCGCGGCCGACCGCCACGTGCACGCCCTCCACCTCGACGAGCTGACCGACCACCTTCTTCACGCGGCCCTCGAGGCGCGCCAGCGGCAGCGTCGCGACCTGGTCGACGTACGATCCGAGCTGGATCCCGCTCACGAGACCGCTCCGATCGCTTCGCCGACGGCGGCCATGCGGGCGCCCGCGCTCACCTCGATCGACGTCGCCTTCGCGCGCACCTCGCACGTGCCGCGCGGGAGGGTCCGGTCGACCTCGAGACGGTGCTCGCCCTCCGTCGCGATCGTCCAGGTGTCCACCGGGACCGCGGCGGCGAGGTCGGGCGACATCGCGACGACGATCGCTTCGCGCGGCGGGAGCATGGCGATGGCCTCGTTGGCCCATCCGACGATGAGGGCGGGATCGGCGGCGACCGCCTCACCGACGACGCGCCCGGCGATGGCGATCGCGAGCTTCACGAGCTCTCCCTCGCTGGCCTCGAGGATGCGCCGGCGGGTGGTCGCGAGCTGCGCGGCGAGATCCGCGGCGGTCGCCTTCAGCACGTCGACCTCGGCGGTGAGCGCGGCGATCGCCTCGGCGTGCTCCCGGACCACGCGGCTCGGGGGCGCCGCCGCCTCGACGACGTACGCCTCGGGCGGACGACTGACCGAGGGCGGCGGAGGCTTGACGCTCGGCAGCACCTTCAGCTGGGGCCGACCTTCGCTGCGCGGCGCAGGTGCGTTGGCGGGAGTCGCCCAGGAGGGGCGCTGGACTGCGGCCTTCGAGGAGGCGACCGACCAGTCGGCGCGGCGGGGGCCCATGTTCATTCCTCCTCGCGACCGAGGCTGATGGTGCCTGCGGCCTCGAGGCGGAGGGCGACCTCGACGATCTCCTTGCGGGCCGCGTCGACGTCCGACTTGCGGATCTGGCCCATGTTCTCGAGGTCGTCGCGAATGAGGTCGGCGGCGCGCGCCGACAGGCCGCGGAACACCGCCTCCGTGACGGCCGGGTTCGCGCCCTTGAGGGCGATCGTGAGCCGATCGGTGGCAGCCTCGCGGAGCAGCCCGCGCATCGCCTTCGAGTCGAGCCGCGCCAGGTCGTCGAACGTGAACATCGCCATGCGGACGGTGTTGGCGAGCTCCGGGTCCTCGGCCTCGAGGTTCGCGAGGATGGTGCTGGAGGCGCCCTTTCCGCTCGCGTTGAGGAGCTCGGCGGCCTTGGCGACGCCGTCGACGTTGACGACCTGCGTGGCGTCGGCGGAGGGCAGCGCCGCGGCGAGGGCCGAGGCGACGTCCTCGAGGACGCTCGCCGGAAGCTGGGTCATCTTGCTGACGTGCTTCACGATGGCGGCCTGGCGCTCCTCGCCGAGGGCCGCGAGGATCGCGGCCGCGGAGATCGGCGAGAGCATCGAGAGGATGGCCGCCGCGAGCTGCGGGGGCTCGTTCGCGAGCAGGCCGGCCACGTCCTCGGGAGCAGCCTTCTCGAGCTTCCCGAGCGGGCTCTCGACGATCTGGTCGTCGAAGACGATGCGGGCGCGTTCCTCGCCGATGGCCCCTGCGGACAGCCGGCGGAGGTAGCGCAGGCCGCCGCGCGGCACGGCGACCGCCTTGTCGGACCGCTCGAGGAACTCCGTGAAGGTCTTCTTCGCGGCATCCTTCGGGACCTCCTTCATCGCCGAGGCGATGGCGCGGATCCTACGGATGTCCTCCTCGTTCATCTGGTCGACGACGGGCCTTGCGACCTCCTCGTCGAGGGAGAGCAGGAACAAGACGGCTTTCTCGGCGTGTGTGAGCACTGTGGGGTCCTCGGTGCCGGCGGAGACGTGACGCTAGGCGGCCTGCTTCTGCGTCGTGTCGTGCTGGCCCAGCCACTCACGCAAGATCAGGGCCGCGGTGGTGGGGTCGCGCAGGACCCGGTCGCTGACCAGCGCGCGGAGCTCCTCGGCGGTCGGCTCGGGGTTCGCGTCCTCCTCGGATTCCTCGCCGAGGGCCGCGAAGACCGACTTCTGCTCGGTGAGGGCCGCGAGCTTCGTCTCGGCGGCGCTCGCCGCGGCGAGCCGCTCGGCCGCCAGGCGCTTGGCGCGCTTCTTCATCATGAGCGCCATGACGATGACGGAGGCGACGAGGAGGGCCGCGGCGCCGGCCGCGTAGGGCCCGTGCTTCTTCGGCTGGAAGGCGAAGGGAGCGGCCGCCACCGGCGCGGGAGCCTCGGGGGCGACCGCGAGGAAGGGCACCGACTCGACCGTCACGAGGTCGCCGCGCTTGTCGTCGGCGCCGACCGCGCTCCGCACGAGCGCCGAGATCTTGTCCATCTCCTCGCGGGATCGCGCCGCGTTCGAGAGGGGGACGCCGTCGACGACGACCGCGACGGTCAGGCGGCGCAGCGTGCCCGCGGCGATGAAGCGCTTCTCGGTGACGTGGTCGACCTCGAAGTTCCGGGTGTGAGACTCGCGCACGTTCCCCACCGCGACCGGAGCCGGAACCGGAGCGCCGCCGTCCGCGCCGCCGGCCACCTTCGCGGCATCAGCCGGCAGGTTGCTCTGCGCGCCCGGCACGCCGGTCGCGCCCGCCGCGTCCTCGCCCGGCCGCTCCACGCTCTGCTCCTCGCTGCGCATCACGGTGGTCTTCGGGTCGTAGTGGTCCTCGACGCGCTCGACGCGCGAGGTGTCGAGCTCCGCGGTCACACGCACGTCCACGTGCCCCTGTCCGACCACCTTCTCGACCAGCTGCCGCGCGCGCTCCTCGAGCGACGTCTCGAGCGAGCGCGTCTGCGAGGTGCGGTCGTCCTGGTCGGAGCCCGCCTCCTCGCCAGCACGGCGCGGCTTGTGGAGGACGGTGCCCTCGGTGCTCACGAGCGCGACGTGGTCGGGCGAGAGGCCGGCGACCGACGACGACACGAGGTGCACGATGCTGTTGATCTCGCCGCCGCCGAGGCTGCGACCCGACCGGAGCTTGACGACGACCGACGCGCTCGCCGGCTCGTTCCGGCTCACGAACACGGATTTCTCGGGCAGAACGAGGTGAACGCGCGCGCTCTGGACGGCGCTGATGCTGCCGATGGTGCGCGAGAGCTCGCCCTCGAGCGCGCGCCGGTAGAGGATGCGCTGCTCGAACTCGGTCGCGCCGAGGCGCATCTTGTCGAAGCTCTCGAAGCCCACGGCGCCGCCGCGGGGGAGGCCGCCGCCGGCGAGCTCGAGCCGTAGCTCGCGCGCCTGCACCTCGGGCACCTCGATGGTCCCCTGCCCCTCGAGGCGGTACGGGACCTTCATCTCCTTCAGCTTCGCGACGACCGCGGCCGCGTCCTCCTGCTCGAGGCTCGAGAACAGGATCGCGTACGGCGGGTTGGCCGACCGTACGCTCATGTAAGCCGCCACGGCGATGGCGGTCGCGATCGAGAACGCCAGGAAGACCTTCGCGGGACGCGACAGGTTCTTCAGCGCTTCGAGCGCCTTCAGGAGAGGCTTGCGGACGTTCTCGGGCAGGAAATTGAGCATGATCTTTCGGAGAATTTCAGACGCTGGTTCGCCAGAGCTCGTGGAAGGCGTCGAGCAGCTTGTTCCGGACGTTGCCCACGAGCTTCAGGCTGATGTCCGCTTCCTTCATCGCAATCATCGTTCCGTGCAGGTCGTCGGTCTTTCCGTTGGCGAGCGCCTCCGCCTTCTGGACCGCGTTGTTCTCCTGGACGCTCGCGGCTTCGACCGCGCCCTTGAGCACTGACGCAAAGCCCGCGCCGTCCGCCGACGTCTGGTTCGCCGTCAGACCGCTGTCGCGATCGACCTTCAGCTCGCCGAAGTAGTCGCCGGCGGTGGTGACGCTGCCGATCGGAGTCGTCACTTGCCGATCCTCAGCGCGGCGCGCGCCATCGACTTGAGCGACTCGATGGACGTGACGCCGGCCTCGTAGGCGCGCGAGGCAGTCATCATGTTGACCATCTCCGTCACCACGTTGACGTTGGGGTACTCGACGAAGCCGTCGGCGTTGGCGTCGGGGTGGCCGGGCTCGTACACCATCTGCCCTGGCGTCTGGTCGGGGCGGACCTCGCTGAGCTGCACGGTCTCGACCTTCTTCAGGACGGGGTCGAACGTGTTCGGATGCAGCTGTTTCGCGCTGAAAACCGGGTCGAGTCGCTTGTAGGCGCCGCCCTCGGCGGTGCGCGTCGTGCGCGCGTTCGCGAGGTTGCCCGCGACGACGTTCATGCGGCCGCGCTCGGCGGTCAGGCCGGACGCCGCCACTTCCATCGCGCTGAACACGCCGGCCGAGTTGACGGGTGCGGTCTTCATCATCCGCCCTTTGCGTCGTTGGCGGCCCAGGACAGCGACGAGAGCTCGCTCGAGGCAAGCTGCGCGATCATGTCGTAGCGCAGCTGGTTCGACGCGATCTTCACGGTCTCCTTGTCGAGATCGACGCCGTTGCCGTCGCCGCCGGGACCGACGTGGGGCTCCTCGACGACGCGGAAGCCCTGGTCGGTGTGGGTCGACCCGTGCAGATGGCCCGCCTGCGTGGCGGCCATCGCGGAGTGGAGCTCGCCGTCGAACGTGTCCCGGGCGAGATCGACCGTCGCGTAGCCCGGCGTATCGAGATGCGCGAGGTTCGAGGCGAGCAGATTGTGTCGCTGGAGGTGGTAGTCGAGCCCCGTCCGGAGGTGCTCGACCGTGTCGATGAGAGCCATGCGGCTCGCTCATCCACGAGCCGTGCCAGCGCCTCGCTCTTCTCTCGTCGTCATGCAACCGACGCTCGGACGCTGGCCCGTTGGTTGCTGAGCACTGTCATCGAACCAACGATGCTCAAGCTCACCAAACTCGATCAACGCTTCGTGGCCATCAACCCGACGCTCCTCGCCTGGCTCGAAGAGACGCCGGACACCGTGCTCGTCATGGTGGGTGGCCAGCGCATCATCGTGCGCGAGAAGGTCGACGAGGTGATGGAAGCCTTCGTCGCGTTCTACGAGCGCGTCGGCCGTGCGCCCGTGGTGGTGGCGGAGCCGGAGCTCGCCGACCTCTTCGCTGGCCGTAAATCCTCACGAGACGGAGATTACTGATGCAACCCGGGCCCATCATCGGCGTCGCCCTCGCCCTCTTCTGCATTCTGGTCGGTAACTTCCTCGAGGGCGGTCACGCGGGCTCGATGGTCGGCGGCCCTGCCGCCCTCATCGTGCTCGGCGGGACCATCGGCGCGGTGCTCGTCCAGTACCCGATCTCGACGTGCATCGCCGGCGTGAAGGCCGCCCTCGGCACCTTCAAGAAGCCCGACGAGGACGCCGAGAAGCTGGTCGAGGAGATCGCCGACTACGCCCAGCGCGCCAGGCGGGACGGCATCCTCGCGCTCGAGAAGGTCGCGGAGACCGCCTCGGATCCCTTCCTTCGCAAGGCCCTCACGATGGCCGTCGACGGCGTCGATTCGCAATCTCTACGCGAGACCCTCGAGGTCGCGATCAGCCAGGAAGAAGAGCACGGCGAGGACGCGGCCAAGGCGCTCGAAGCCGGCGGCGGCTACTCCCCGACGGTCGGCATCATCGGGGCCGTCCTCGGCCTCATCCACGTCATGAGCAACCTGTCCGACATCAACGCCGTCGGCCACGGCATCGCCGCTGCGTTCGTCGCGACCATCTACGGCGTCGCCGTCGCCAACATCGTGTTCCTGCCCCTCGGCGGCCGCATCAAGATGCGCGTCAAGGAACGGGCGCACGTCAGGGAGATGACCCTCACCGGCGTGCTCGCCATCCAGGCCGGCATGAACCCGAAGCTCGTGCGCGAGCGGCTCTCGCAGTTCCTTCCCAACCACGGTCCGGCCAAGGCGGCCGCGAAGTAAGCGGCGCATCATGGCCCGCAAGAAGAAGCATCCCGAGCACATCAACCACGAACGCTGGCTCGTCAGCTACGCCGACTTCATCACGCTTCTCTTCGCGTTCTTCGTCGTCATGTTCGCCGTGTCGCAGGTCGACTCCAAGAAGGTCGGCCGCTTCACGGAGTCCTTCTCGAAGGCGGTCGGCGTCGACATCTTCCCGCAGCCCGGCCGCGGGATCATGCCCGGGGTGAGCAACGGTATCCCCTCTGCCGAGGACGACCCCTCGAAGAATTCGGCGCTGCCGGCCGACCTCGACGGCCTCCAGGCCAGCCTCACGCACGCCGACGAGAACAACCAGTCCGGGGCGCCCGGCGTCCAGGTGATCGCGCGCCGGAACGAGCTCGTGCTGCGGCTCGCCGATGGCCTTCTCTTCGAGAGCGGCACCGACGCGCTCCGCGAGCCCGCGGTGCTGGTGCTCCAGAAGCTCGCCGTCGAGCTGAAGACGCGAAACGTGGACGTGCGGGTCGAAGGTCACACCGACCCACGCCCCATCCGGAACGGACGCTTCCGCTCGAACTGGGATCTCTCGACCTCGCGCGCCACGGCGGTCGTCGCCCGGCTCGCCGCCGAGGGCATCGCCGCCAAGCGCCTGTCCGCCGCGGGCTACGGCGAGTTCCACCCGATCGCGCCGAACACGAGCGAGGACGGGATGAAGAAGAACCGGCGCGTCGACCTCATCGTGAGCATCACGCAGAAGGACGCGCCCGAGACGGTGCTCAAGGAGGCCAACGACAAGCCGGCCGACAAGCCCGTGACGGCCGACAAGCCGAAGGCCGCCAGGCCGGTGACGGACAAGGACCGCGTCGAGAAGCTCGAAAAAGAGCTGAACGACGTGCTCGAGCCCGCCCGCGACAAGCCCGTGGCGCCCGCGCCTGCGGCACACGAATCGCACGAGGAAGGTCACTCCGCGCCTTCCGAAGAGTCGCTCGACTCCACGCCCCCTCACCACGAATGAACATGTCTGCCCATCGCCTCGTCTCGAGCTCCCTCGTCGCCCTCGCCCTCCTCGCCGCTCCGCTCACCGCCTCGGCGCAGCGGTACGTCCCCTCCGCCACGTTCGAGGCCGGCAACGGCATGCAGGGCGGTGGCGGGCGCGAGTCCTCGCTCGTCCGCGCTCCGACGCGGCTCCGTGCGGGCGCCGACGTCCACGTCGACGAGGACCCCGAGAACGTCATCGGCGCGGCGGGGATCGTCGATCTCGAGCCCCGCACCCGCTTCGGCGCCGATCTCCGCTACATCCGCACCGTCGGGGAGCACTTCGCGCTGAGCGGCGGCGCCATCGCTTACATCACGCCCGGCACGATGATCGGGCCCGCGGCGACCCTCGAGTACCGCCATCCGTTCGCGAAGCAGCTGATGCTCACCGCCGGGCCCGAGGTGAACGTCTTCGTCGTGGGCATCGACGTCCCGGACAAGACGGTCATCTGGCAGGCGCTCCTCCACATCGGCCTTCGCGTGGATCTCTGAAAGGCTGCCATGAACACCCCGCATTTCCGCTGGTTCCTGCTCGCCTCGGCCGGCACGCTGCTCGCGCTCGCCGCCTGCACGCTCGCGCCGGACCACTGCATCGCGATGAGCGACTGCGACGACGGCACCACCTGCAAGGAGGGGCTGTGCGTGTCGAACAACGACGACGACATCACGCAGACGGTCAGCGACGCTGGCGCGGGCCCGGCCACCCCGCCCGATTCCGGCACGACGACGAGCTCGCTCGCGGCCGAGGCCTCGGCCGACGCCGGTGACGTCGATGCGGCCGACGGCGCGAGCGTCGACGCCATGACGGACGCACCGTCGGACGGCTGACGCCCCCCGCTAGCACCAGGACGGTGCCTCGCGATGGAGCACACCAGGTAGGAACGGGAGAAGGCGCACTGCCCGGCGGGGCGCGCCTCTCCGTCGGCGCAACTTCCTGCCGCCGTTCCGGATGAACGGTTGCAACGCAACGTCGCTCGGCTACCATGCGTGCAGGTCGGCAACACCTCGTTGCGGAGGCACGAGCAGTCTGGGGGGACAACTATGCATCCGTATCGAGTCGCACATTGGGCTAGACCAGCAATTCTTGTGGCCTCTTGCATTGCCGGCGTGGCCGCGTCGTCGTGCAGTGACGATAGCTTCAGCGATCAAACGCTACGACCGTCGCGTTCTCGTCACTACGACGCAGCCTTCCCCGATTCTATTCTCAACAAGCCCGCCGATTTCGTAGACCCGCTCGGCAGAGCTTGGCACCTAGTCGGACCGGGAAAACATCGCGAGGCGGGTTATCCGACCGAGCTCCAAGATATTCCGCGGCCAACCGGCAGGGTCTCGATACTAGATGCCCCCACAAGCGTCGAGGAGCGTCGCGAACGGTTGGCGCAAGCACTCAAGGCCGTGCGCCTGATCAACGGATTCGAGTACCGACTGGACGAACCAGACTACGCGCTAGCGGATCGAGTACTGAGCGGAGTTCGGGTGCCCGATACGGACCCGTGTCAGGGTTAGAACACGTATCTATGGTAGCGCCGAGAACTGCGAGTGGGCTCGAACCGCAGACCATCCTAGGATCCGACGACCGCTGGCGAGTTGGCTACCCCACTTCTGCGATGAGCGGTTACGCCCCATTCGGATTCATCAGTACGGGTTGCACATGCACGCTGATCGGACCCAGTACCGCGCTTACGGCGGCACATTGCTTGTACCTAAATGGCCACTACAACTTCGGAAACGGGAACTATCCAGGTGTTGGCTTCGGCGCTGAAAGGAGTGATTCAACCGGTCAACCCATATACCCCTACGGGACGCAGTCGGCTGGGTGGGCGATTCCCAATGCATGGATCAATGACTCGTACCTGCCGTCTCCAAATTGGGAGTACGATTTCGCCATTTTAGAGTTTGGGCAAGACATTGGGAATTCCACCGGCTGGTATGGCACAACGGCTGGTTTTCCAGCCTGGATGGAATGGCATGGCCGCATTGGATTCCCGGCAATGTATGGGCTACCGAGCATGTGGATGGCATCGGGGCGCAACGGCTACGCTTCGTCGGCGACTAACGGCCAGGTTGATTTCTACTGGGATGCCACTGCAGGCGATAGTGGCGGATCGTTTTGGCGGTCGAGCGACAGCCGCGTCTTCATGCACGTTAGTTATGAAAGTTCAAACTGGAACACTGCAAGAAAATGGGATTCCACAACGTACGCCTTCGTCCACACCTATGGAAACTGGCCGTAATGGTGGTCGTCTTGGCGACGGCTTGCGCCGACGAGTGTCCGAAAGACGCGGTGTCCTGCCCCGCCTGCCTCGCGGTCGCGGACGTCTGCGACGCCGTATGCGAACCGATGAAGGCCATGCGGCACAACGCAACCGACCAGTGTGACGATCCGCTGGCCGTCGTCGGATGTCGCCCTCCTGCTGACGCCGTTCCTCTCGATGCGCCGTGTGTTGTTCGTGTCCGGGATGGGGCCATCTTCATCGCCGAATCGAGTGCCGGCTTCGGGCAACCTGGCTGGAGGAGGTGCAGCGACGCCGAGAGTGCGAGCATGACGGGTCATCTCGTTTGCCGGTGAGGGAGACCTTCTCCGCGGCGCGTGAATCGCGGGTCCAGCACGCTGCTCGCGGCCGGTGATGCGGCTGTGGCTCGCCCCCCCGGCGCGACCTCAGTTGCAGTCGAGGGTGGGCTGCTTCGAGTCACCGAGGCGGATGGTCTTCTTGCCTTCCGTCGTGACGGTCGCGACCTTGCCCGTGCTGGCCTTCGCGCCCGCCGCGTCGACGAGCACGAGGCCCTTGTACATGCTGGCGACGACCGGCTGCTTCTTGCCGTCGACGGCGAGCGTGCCCTTGGCGCGATCGTTCGTCCACGTGAGGTCGAGCCGCACCGCGCCGCCCTTGGCGAGGCACTCGGCGCCGCCAGGAGCCGCGCCGACCGGCGGGGTCGCCTCCGGCGTGGTGGTCGCGGGCGGAGCCGCCGGCG
>JAQBQL010000271.1 GCA_028287035.1 Labilithrix sp.
GCAAGCGCGTGAGCTACGCGCTCGTCGCCCTCCACCCGCGCAAGGAGATCGTCCTCGTCGAGGCCTACGTCGCGGCGCTGAAGGTGACGTTCCCCGTGGCGCTCGGGCCGCCGCCGGTGATGGGCAACGACGGCCCGTTCGGGGAGATCTCGGCGGTGCCCACGATCGTGGTGCTCGACGCGGAGGGCAAGATCTCGTGGAAGCACACGGGCCTCGCCCGGCCCGACGAGATCCGTGGCCACCTGCGGACCCGCTAGCGCGGGGAGCTACTTGGTCGGCGCGGTGAGCGGCGCGGAGGTCGACGAGCCGGCGCCCCAGAAGCTGAGGCCGCTGGGCTTGCCGCTCATGTCGATCGTCGTGGTCGTGATGGTCGACGAGCCGAACGTCACCTCGAAGAGCTCGCCGGTGTCGTCGAAGCCGTAGACCTTGCCGCCCCAGAACGAGAGGCCGAACACGTTCTTGTGCTCGATGTCGCCCCAGTTCTTCACGAGCGACCCCGTCGACGGGTTCACCTCGACGAGGCAGTCGTTCTTCACGCAGGTGCTCCCGCTGCCCTTGACGGTCAGGTAGGTGGCGCCGCCCTTGACCGACACGATGTCGCCGCTCGACTTGAGCCCGCCGCCGAGCGAGCCGATCTTGGTGACGTTGCCGGTCTTCGTGTCGATGCGGATGTAGTCGCTGTCGACGTAGCCGACGAGCGCCTCGGCCGCGGGGTCCACGGTGCCCATCGGCACGAACGAGAGCGAGTTCGGATAGGTGCCCTTCGCGATCGAGGTGCAGGTCGCGGTGCCCTTGTCGATCGTGTAGAGCTCGTCGTAGCTGACGCCGTAGAGGGTCGACGACGCGTCGAGGGCGATGTCGATGATCTTCGAGCAGCTCGCGAAGGGCCCGATCTCCTTCACCTGCTTCGTGGCGGGGTCGAGCTCGAAGAGGACGTCGGCGCTGTGGCCGTAGACCTTGGTGACCTCCACGGGCGCGGGAGGCGTCGTGCTGCCGCCGTCGCCGCCGAGGCCGCCGGTGGGCACCGGGTTCGGGGTGCCCCCGCCGGCGTCGTCGTCGGTGTCGAAGCCGCCGCGGCTCGTCGACCCTCCGCAGGCGAGCGCGAGGCAAGAGATCGTCGTGAGGCCCACGAAACCAAAGAGAATGCGCGAGGACGGCATTGCGCCGGCACGCTAGCGCGCCCGGCGCGCCGCGCCATGAAACACCTTCGTCTCAGGGCGGAATCTTTCCGTCGACGCGCCGTTGGGCGGCGCCCGCGACGTCTTCTCGCAACGCGGGCTTGAGGACCTTGCCGAGCGCATTCTTCGGCAGCTCGTCCAGAAAGACGAAGTCTTTCGGAACCTTGTACGCGGCGAGGCGCTCCTTGGCGAACGCGCGGAGCGCGCCGGCGTCAGGGCCGGCGGCCGGCCTCGGCACGATGCACGCGACGACGCGATCGCCCCAGGCCTCGTCGGGGACGCCCACCACCGCGACCTCGAGCACCGCCGGATGCTCGCGGAGGACCTCCTCGATCTCGAGGGCGCTCAGCTTGTAACCGCCGCTCTTGAGGATGTCGACGCTCGTGCGCCCGAGGATCTTGAACGCCCCGGAAGGCTCGCGCGTCACCGTGTCGCCGGTCCGGAACCACGGCGGGCCGCCGGCGGGGTCGGTCGCGAACGCCTTGCGCGTCTCGTCCTCGCGTCCGTGGTAGCGCACGAACACGCTCGGGCCGCGGAGCCAGAGCTCCCCGATCTCGCCGTCGCGCCCGTCGTCGCCCACGATGCGCGTCTCCACGGTGGGCAGCGGGAAGCCGACGCACCCCGGGTGCCGCGTACCGTCGAGCGGGTTCGTGAGGCCGACCCCGACCTCGGTCATTCCGAACCGCTCGAGCGGGATGTTCCCGGTCAGCGCACGCCAGCGCTCGGCGAGGCCCACCGGAAGGGCGGCGCTGCCGCTCGTCGCGAGCCGCAAGGCGCGGGCGTTGCCCGACCAGCGGGCCCGCGTCGCTTCGTCGGCGCCGTCGAAGGCCGCGAACAGCCGGTGGTACATCGCGGGCACCGCCATGAACGAGGTGGCGTCGCGCATCGCCTCCCAGATCGCGGGGGCGTCGAACGACGTCATGCGCACCGCGGCGCCCGCTCCGAGGGCGGTCATGAGCGCGATCGCCAGGCCGTGCATGTGATGGAGGGGCAGCGCGTGGAGCAGCGTGTCGCGCGCCGAGAAGCCCCACGCCGCGCCGAGGAGCGCCTGCTGCACGGCCAGATTGCCGTGCGTGATGACCGCGCCCTTGGGCTTGCCGGTGGTGCCGCTCGTGTAGAGCTGCAGCGCGGGGTCGGTGTCGGCGGTGGCGACCGGCGGCGGCAGGGGACCTCGTCCCTCGAGCCGATCGGCGAGCGGACGGAGCGTGAACGCACCCTCGAGCGGAGCCGCGTGGCTCGCATGGTCCGCCGCGACGAGGATCGTGCGCACGCCCGCGTCCTCGCAGAAGTAGCGGGTCTCCGGCGCCGGATGGAGCGCCGAGAGCACGACCACCGTGCCCCCCGCGAGCAGCACCCCGAAGAAGGCCGACACGAACGAGGCGCCGGGCCCCGCGAGCAGCGCCACGCGTTCGCCATCGAGCGTCGCGCGATCGCCACGGAGCGCGGCCGCGACACGCAGCGATCCGGCGACGACGTCCCGGTAGGCGTGCGATCCGTTCGCGTCGTGGACCGCGACGTGCGCTTCGTCGACGCGCGAGAGCCATCGCTCGGTGAGAGTGCTCATGCGTGGTTCGTAGAGGGTGACGGCCGGGACGTCGAGTACCATCCGCGCATGGGCCCGCCGCAGCGTTCGCAGGCCGCGCACGGCACGCTGCTCGCGCTCGCATCGGCCGTCGCCTTCGGCGTGACGACGCCGCTCGTCCAGCGGCTCGGCCGGGGCGCAGGCTCGTTCGCGACCGCCGCGCTGCTCTACGCAGGAGCAGCGGCGGTGGGGCTGGTGACGCGTTCGCGCGGCGAGGCTCCGCTGCGCCGCGCGCATGCACCGCGGCTGCTCGCGATGGGCGTCCTCGGCGCAGGGCTCGCCCCGGCGGCGCTGGTCTGGGGCCTCGCCCGCGCGAGCGGCGCCTCCGCGTCGCTCATGCTGAACCTCGAGGCGGTCTTCACGATCGCCCTGGCGCGGCTCTTCTACGGCGAGCACGTCGGGCGGCGCGTCGCCCTGGCGGCGCTCCTCTTGCTCGGCGGCGGCACGCTGCTCGTCGTCACCCACGGATCGAGCGATGCGCGGGCCGGGGCGGTCGGGCTCGCGGCGGTCGCGGGGGCGGCGCTCGGGTGGGCGCTCGACAACGCGATCGCCAGGCCGCTCGCCGAGGTCGACCCGGCGCGCGTCGTGGCCGCGAAGGCCTCGGTGGGCGCTTCGGTCGCGGCGCTCGTCGCGGCCGGGCTCGGCGAGCCGTGGCCGCCGCTCGCCTCGCTGCTCGGGCTCCTCTCGGTCGGCGCGGTCGGCTACGGGGCGAGCCTCCGCCTCTACTTCATGGCGCAGCGCGTGCTCGGCGCAGGCCGCACCGCGTCGGTGTTCGCGGCGGCGCCCTTCTGCGGCGCGGTCCTGGCGTGGATCCTCGGGGAGCCGGCCGGGCCCTTCGCCGCCGTTGCCGCGGCGCTGATGGTGGGCGGGATCGCGCTGCACCTCACCGAGCGGCATGCCCACGTCCACGCGCACGTTCCGCTCGAGCACGAGCATGCCCATCGCCACGACGACGGGCACCACGACCACGTCCACGATCCGATGCCCGTCGGTGAGCACGTGCACCCGCATCGTCATGGCCGGAAGGTCCACGCCCACGAGCACGTGCCCGACGCGCACCACGTGCATGCGCACGAGCACGGGCCGGGCGGCCATCACCACGACTGAGCGGGGGCGCCCTCGTCAGTGCACGTCGCCGACGAGGTACGATAGGCACGGCACGAGCACCTCCTCGGGGGACGCGCCGCCGTCCGAGATCTGACCGCGGCGGTCGACGCGGAAGCCGTGGTCGCCGATGACCAGGAGCAGCGTGCGCGGGGCGAGCGTCGTCATGTGGCGCGCGATGACCGCGGCCACGCTCTCGCCGATCTCGCCGAGTGTCCCGAGCACGTGACCGGCGCTCGGCCGCGCGTCGATGTCGTCCTCGAGGAGCGCCGGGACGAGATCGAGCTTGTGCAGCTCGCGCGAGCCGACGCGGAGGCGGCGGACGTTCTCGGCGCTGCGGCCGCGGAGTGACTCGCTCGCCTCGTCGGGGCTGGGCGCGCGAAGAGCGTCCATGCCGCGCGCGAGCGTCTCGAGCTGGCGGAAGGTGGTCGTCGGCAGCGCGCTCCACAGCAGCGACTCGCCGGCGAGCACGGCGATCCCCGCCGCGAGACCCGCGAGGTGATCCCGCACGTGGACGCCGAGGTCGTAGCGCATGGCGTCCACGACGAGGAGATGCGAGGCCCGTGCGCCGTGGAGGCGCGCCTGCTTGCCCGCGACGTCGAAGGCGTCCATCACGAGGCGCGGACGTCGTCCGGTCGCGCCGAAGGTGGCGAACGCGTCGGTGTAGGAGCGCTCGAAGCCCTCGCGGAACTCCTCGAGGGCGCGGAGCGCGCGCGGGTCATCGACGCCCGAGGCGACGGCGTTCGCGAGCGGAACGTAGCTCTCCATGAACAGCCGCTCGAAGGCGCCGAGCGGCTGGGGCCCGCGCGCCGCGCCGAGCGCGATCGCCCAGCCGCGCCAGAAGTCGCCGGGGCCGGCGACGGGCACCCCCACCGTGGCGGCGCGGCGGCGACGCTCCCGCTTCTCCTGCCGTCCCTCGCGCGCCGGCGGCGCCTCCGCGACGACCGGCTCTGCCTCCTCGATCGCGGGCTCGGAATCGGTGACGGGCCCCTCTTCGAGGTCGCTCTCCATCGTCGCCTCGGGCTCGCTCGCGCGCGCCACGGGGAACGCGACCGGGGCGGGCAGCTCGCGTCCGAGGAGGTCCCCGAGCGCGGCCGGCTCGCGGTAGATCCCGACGCGGGCGTCACCGTCGTCCATCAGCAGCACGAGGGGTACCTGGCGGCTCGCCCGGGCGAGGCCGCGGACGACCGCGCTGTCCTCGGTGGAGAGCACGCCGCGCTCGGTGATGCCGGCGAGGGACCCGAGCATGATCGCGATGCCCGTTGCGCCGACGGTGCGCGCGCGGAAGAGCTGGTCGGCGAGGCGCGCATCGACGTCGTCCGGCATCGTCGACCACTCGGCGAGGTAGGGCGAAGGCGCGCCGCGGGCCCCGAGCTCGCGCTCGATGATGTCGTCGATGCGCTCGGCGAGCCGGCCGCGCAGCGTCCGTCCGGGCGGCGGCACGGCCGCGACGATCGCGCCGGCGCCGAGGAGCTCGGCCGTCTGCTGAACCTGCGCCTCGGGGCTCGCGAAGGAGAGGCCGCCGGCGAGCGCGACGCGCGGCGGGACCGGCGTCTCGGGGGACGTGATCGCGAGGCGCGGCGCCGCGCCTTCGAGCGTCCGGTCCAGCATCGTCTCGGGCTTCGACTCGTGCATGCGCACGATGTGCCAAGACCTGCGGGATTTGGCCCACTTTCTTGCGACGGAGGCGCGCGGTCCCCGTTGACCAGCCGGGTGCGCCTGCCTAGGCTTGGAGGTGTTCCGCTCTGCTGGGTTCGTGATTCGCGGTTTTCATGATCCCCTTATGTGATTGAACCAGGAGGGCAAACGGTCGCTCAGTGTGCATGCCCGGCCATCTCTCCGGAGCTCTGGATAACCGGGAAGCCTTAAGCGCGGTCAGCGCCCCCCACCTAGGCTTAGGCCTAGGGGTTCATGGCACCCGCACACGGCTCAGGCGGTACGGAACATTCTGAAGGGCTCCCGGCACGCGCCTGGAGCCCTTCACCTTTTCTGGGCCAATCGCTCCAGCCGGCCCACGGCCCGCGCGGCGGCCGGCGCGTCGTTGGCGGCGGTCGCCGCATCGCGCAGCCCCTGCCACACGTGGACGCTGTCGGGCTTCTCCACCGCGAGCCCCTCGAGGAGCGCGACGGCTGCCGCGGCTTCGCCCCGCGAGAGCAGCAGCCGCGCCGTGTCGAGCCGCGGGTCGTCACCGAGGAGCGCCGCGCGATCCGAGGCCTCGTCGAGCCGCCGGTCGAGGCCGAGGGTCCGGAGCGCGGCGGCCACGGTGATCCCGAAGGCGAACCCGCCGACGTGCGCCCAGTGCGCGGTGCCGCTCGAGGCGCCGATCACCCCGAACGCGACCTCGACGACCACCCAGAGCGGAAGCATGACGTAGGCGGGCGCCTCGAAGGTGAAGGCGCGGACGAGCCGCAGGCCCACGAACCGGATCTTCGTTCGCGCGAAGAGCACCACGAACGCAGCCATCGACGCCGCGACGGCGCCCGACGCGCCGACGAGGGCGGCGCCGGGGTCCGGCGTCAGCAGCTGGTGCACGGCGGCGGCAACCGCGCCTCCCGCGAAGTAATAGAGCGCGAACGCGAGTCGCCCCCAGCGGTCCTCGAGCGCGAGGCCGCACAGAAAGAGGAACCACATGTTCCCGAGCACGTGCAGCCAGTCGGAATGCACGAAGAGGTACGTGACGAGCCCGGTCCACCGCGGCTCCGCCGGCACGTACCCGAAGCGGCGCTGCACGAGCCCGTTCACCGATCCGCCGAGCGCCGCGCAGGCCGCGTCGTAGGCGGGGTCCGGTGCGGCGCGGGCGGAGAGAGCATCGGGCTCGGCGGGGGCGGGCGCGACGAACGGCGCGAGCGCCGGGCACACGCCGAGCTCGGGGTGCTGCAGGTAGAGGAGCCGCGCCTCGAGCATCGCGGCCATCGCGCGCTGCTCGCGCGCCGCGTCCCCGACGCTCGCGACCGCGTGGGCGAGGAGGGTCACCACGACGAGCACGATCGTGACGATCGGCAGGCGCCGGACCGTCATCTTGTCGTGGCTGATCGGGAGCAGCATCGGAGTAGACCGGCGCCGTTCTCGGGCCGGCCGCCCATCCTCGAGCGTACGTCAGGACGCCTCCTCGCGGGATGTGTCATGCTGCCCGCGTGACCGACGCTTCGGCGCGCGACAGCGGTGACCTCCGCGTCGCCGACCTCCTGACCTTCCTCGCCGTCGTGCGCTCGTCCTCGCTCACCGCGGCGGCGCGCGAGCGTCGCGTGACGCCTTCGCAGGTGAGCAAGGCCATCACGCGCGTCGAGGCCCACTTCGGGCGGAAGCTCATCGAGCGCGGGTCGCGCGGCGTGCTGCTCAGCGAGGCCGGACGCGTGCTCGCTCCGACGCTCGAGGCCATCGTCGCGCAGCTCGAGACCGCCCGCGCCGCCAGCCCTGAGGGAGCCGAGATGACGCTCGGCGCTCCGTCGTATCTGCAGTCGACGCTACTCCCGATCCTCGGCCAGGCTGCGCCGAACGTGCGGATCCGCGCGTTCGAGCTGCCGCCGTCCTTGCTCCGCGCGAACGCGCAGGACGACGGCTTCGACATCCTGCTCGTCCCGGGAGGCGCCGATCACCTGCCGCCGAGCTGGACCGCCGAGAAGGTGGGCGAGCTGCGTCGCGGGCTCTTCGCGTCACCCGTGCTCGCGGCAAAGCTCGGCAAGAAGCCGCTGCCGCTCGCGACGGTGTGCGAGATCCCGTTCGTCATGCCGATCTTCCGGCAGCAGGGCCGCGTGGTGCCGGTCGACGACGACTTCCCGGTGCCTCGCTCGCAGCGGCGCGTCGGACACCAGGTGCAGACGTTCATCGTCGGCCTCGAGCTCGCCGCGCAGACCGAGCAGCTCGCGTTCGGCCCGGCCATCGCGGCCCATCGCCACGTGGCGAGCGGGGCCCTCGTCGAGATCCCCATCGAGGGCTACCAGGGCACCGACACCCTGACCTTCGCGTGCAACGTCGACCGCGTCTCGGCGCGCCTCCGCACGGCGTTCACGACGGCGCTGAAGGCCTGGATGAACGACCTCGCCCGCTGAGCACGCGGGCTACGGCGGGAGGAGCGTGATCCACGCGTCGAGCGCGCCGTGGCCGACGGTGTCGACACGGCGCGACACGAGCGGCGGCATCTGGTCTCCGGAGCTCGGGTCGTCCGTCGGCGCGACGCGAACCCCGCTGCGTTGCGAGACGAGGCTGCCCCCGGGCGAGCCGCCCTTGATCATCGGCACGATGCCGCCTGCGCCGTCGGAGCGCGTCGAGGGCTTGCCGACGGTGGTGACGTACGCGTCGAGCGACTCGACGGTCGGACTCGCGGCCGGCTGTAGCTGCGCATACGTGAGACGGAGCTGGAGAGTGGTGAGCGAGGTGCCGCCCTTCGCATGGCACGAGCCGCAGTTCGCATGCAGCCAGCCGAGCGCCGGCGCCGCGGTGCCGCTCTGACCGTCGGGCAGGGCGAGGGACGTGACGGTCGGCGCGGTCATGAAGCGGCCCTCGGCGGCCAGCGTCGCGAGCGTCACGCCCTTCGCGCCGGGCAGCGCGAGGCTCACCGCCTCGACGCCGAGCAAGGAGTCCTTCTTGCCCTCGTGGCAGGTCGCGCAATCCACGTTCTTCGGGATCACGTAGGGCGCGCCGCCGTCACGCGCGAGCTCCTCGCCGCCGTCCTTCCGCAGCGCCTCGGTGCCGGCCTCGTTCCACCGGTAGGTTGCGTGCTGGAAGCCGGTCGCGAGCTTGGCGTAGAGGCGCGTCTCGATGCGCTTGCCGTCGACCTCGAACTCCTTCCACACCTTCGTGCCGACCGGGAGCTTCCACTCGTCCATGTCGGTGTTGTCGATGAGGGCGCCTGGCGGCAGGTGCAGGAAGCGGCTCTTCACCGCGCCGTCGCTCCAGAATTCGTGGGCCGGCGTGTACGGATGGTTCTCGGGCGCGACCGTTCGCTGCGCGGCGTCCACGTAGAGACCGGTGCACGAGAGGTGCTTGGGGAGCCCGTCGCCCGAGAGGTCCTTCGCGCAGTCGAGCGCCGGTGCCGCATCGGCGGCGTCGGCGGCGTCGGCCGCGTCGACCGGCGCGGCTGCATCGACGGAGGTCTCCACTCCGGCGTCGGGAATGGCGGCGAGGGCGCTCTCGTCGCTCGAGCAGCCTGCCAGCTGCGCGCCCCAGGCGAGAGCCGCGGCGGGCGCGAGCGCCGGGACCGCGCGCACGAGAAACCGGAGCCGTCTGCTTGTCACCCCTCAACGATACACAATGTCCGGCGCGCCTTGTCGTATCCTCCCCCGCCGATGTCCGTCGCCGCTGCTGCCCATGGCTCAGGTCCCGTCCCGCGCGTCGGGATCATCATGGGCTCCACGTCCGATTGGGAGACGATGAGCCACGCCGCCGCCATGCTCGAGCAGCTCGGCATCGCGTTCGAGGTGAACGTCGTGTCGGCGCACCGCACACCGGACCTCCTCTTCACGTACGCGGCGTCGGCCGAGGAGCGCGGGCTGCACGTGATCATCGCCGGCGCCGGTGGGGCCGCGCACCTGCCGGGCATGTGCGCGTCGAAGACGTTGCTCCCGGTGCTCGGCGTGCCCGTCGAGTCGAAGGTCCTGCGCGGCGTGGACTCGCTCCTCTCCATCGTGCAGATGCCGGCCGGGGTCCCCGTCGCGACGTTCGCGATCGGCAAGGCCGGCGCGACGAATGCCGCGCTCGCGGCCGCCCAGATCCTCGCCCGGAGCGACGCGGCGGTGCGCGCGGCGATCGGGCGCCATCGCGACGAGCAGACCGCGAAGGTCCTGGCGCAGCCCGATCCCCGGAAACCGCCGACCGGGAGCGCCCCGTGAGCATCGGCATCCTGGGCGGCGGCCAGCTCGGTCGCATGATCGCGCTCGCCGGCTACACGCTGGGCCAGCGCTTCGTCTTCCTCGATCCCGGCGCCGAGTCGTCGGCAGGCCACGTCGGCAACCTGCGCGTCGGCGCGTACGACGACGAGGAGCGGCTCACCGAGCTCGCGCGAAAGAGCAGCCTCATCACGTACGAGTTCGAGAACGTGCCGGTCGCCTCGGCGCGCTTCCTCGACGAGATCGCCACCGTTTACCCGCCGCCGCGCGCCCTCGAGGTGAGCCAGGACCGTCTCGACGAGAAGAGCTTCTTCGCGTCGCTCGGCATCCCGGTGGCGGGCTTCGCGGCGGTCTCGAGCCGCGCCGAGCTCGACGCGGCGGCGGCGCGCCTCGGGCTTCCCGCGGTGCTGAAGACGCGCCGCTTCGGCTACGACGGCAAGGGCCAGTGGGTGCTCCGGTCGAGCGCCGACCTCGCGCCGGCGTGGGAGGCCCTCGGCGCCGCGCAGCTCGTGCTCGAGGCGTTCGTGCCGTTCGAGCGCGAGCTCTCCATCCTCTCCGTCCGGAGCACGACGGGCGAGACGCGGTTCTGGCCGCTCGTCGAGAACGTGCACCGCGACGGCATCCTCCGGCTGTCGCTGCCGGAGAGCGCGGCCTGCACGCCGGCGCTTCAGGCGCGTGCCGAGAGCTACGCGGCGAAGGTGCTCGCCGAGCTCCAGTACGTCGGCGTGCTCGCCATCGAGCTCTTCCTCGTCGACGGCGAGCTCGTCGTCAACGAGATGGCGCCGCGCGTCCACAACTCCGGCCACTGGACGATCGAGGGCAGCGAGACGAGCCAGTTCGAGAACCACGTGCGCGCGATGCTCGGCATGCCGCTCGGCTCCACGCGCCTCGTCGGCCGCTCGGCGATGATCAACGCGATCGGCAAGCTGCCGCCGCGGGACGAGGTGCTTGCGGTCGAGGGCGCCCACCTCCATGCCTACTGCAAGGACGGTGCCCCGGGCCGAAAGGTGGGCCACGTCACGCTCCGCGCCCCGACCGACGCCGAGCTCCAGACGAAGCTCGCCGCGCTCCTGCCGATCGTCGATCCGCGCCCTGCCGCCTGAGCGGCGCCGGAGCGCGAGCCCGGGTCACCGGGGCGGATCGCGGAGGGACCAGGCGCCTCGGGCGCAACGCCGGCGGTCACGCGGATCTCCGCGGAAACCGGTGCTATCGGCGTCGTTGCCTACATGGTGTGATACGTGCAGCCAGGGGCCCGTGACCTGCCCTCCGTCCTTGCCGTCGTTCCTCCGCACCGTCCTCGCGCCGTTGCTCGCGGGGCTCCTCGCGACCGCGGGCGGCGGCGCCGCGCTCGGCTGCGCGCCCGCCGCGGACGATGACGGCCAGGAGCTCGCGTCGGACGGCGAGATCGGCGACGGCGACGAGGATGCAACCGAGGACGCGCTCACCACGCGCACCATCACCGGCTACGCGGCGGTCACGCCGCCCGAGCGCCGCGTCCTCACCGCGGGGGAGGCGGCGCTCGTCGGCGCCGCGCTCGTCGCCGGTCACCGCGTCGCGGTGATCCGCACCGCCGTGTTCGATTCACAGGCCGCCAAGCTCGTCGTCGACGAGGACTCGTTCGCCACGTCGCTCGTCACGAGCGCGGCGCTCGCACGAAGCTCCCGCGCGGCGTCGGGCGCCGACTCGGCGTCCTCCCCCTGGTCCGAAAGCCTCGCCGAGGTGTCCCGGCGCGGCGCCGCGCTCGAGCACCTCGCCGTCACCCCGGCGAGCCTCGGCGCGACCGAGCCGTTCGCCCTGACCATCGACATGTGCCAGTCGCGCAAGGCCTGGGAGAAGCGCCTCTTCGACTGGGCGGTCGATCTCGCCCACCAGCGCGGTGAGCCGACGCGCATCGGGATCGCCATGACCGGCGTGTGGGCGAAGGCGCATCCCACCGAGCTCGATCAGCTGCTTGCCTGGCAGCGTACCGGGAAGCTCGACATCACCTGGATCAACCATTCGAGCACGCATCCGCTGCACTGCCTGGACGCCTCGTGCCGCAGGGCCGAGTTCCTGACGAACGCCAGCGTCGACATGGTCGAGGAGGTGCTCGGCGAGGAGCGCGTCGCGCTCGCCCGCGGGATGGCGCCGTCGGTGCTCTTCCGGTTCCCCGGGCTGACGCACGACGCGCACCGGCTCGCGCAGCTCGCACGTCTGTCCGTGATGGCGATCGACGGCGACGGCTGGATCGCCAAGGGGCAGCCCATCGCGCCCGGAGCGGTGGTGCTCGTCCACGGCAACGGGAACGAGCCCGAGGGCATCACCGGGTTCCTGAAGCAGGTCGGGACACCGGCGCGAAAGACCGCGCTCGCCTCGGGGGCCACGCGGCTCGTCTCCCCGCTCCTCGTGGTGCCCAGCCCGCCGCGGTGAGCGTCAGTCCTGCTCGGTCGCGACCTCGCCGGCGGGCGCGCCGCCGCCCCAGGTGACGACCACGTCCTTCGCGCCCCAGCCCTTCGCGAACACCGCGATCTGACGCTCGGCCTGGGCGCGGGCCCGCGCGATCGACGAGGGCTCGCGCGCGGTGGCCTCGAACGCCTTCAGCGCGTCGCGTCGGGCGAGCGACTCGAGCGCCTCGTTCCGCTTCGCGAGGAGATCGGTGCTCCGCACGTGGACGTACGAGTGCCCCTCGTCGAAGCGGGACGACAGGATCTCCACGGGAGGGAGCGTCACATACGCGGTGTGCGTGGTCTCGTCGAACCGCACGTCGCCGTCCTTCAGGCGCCCGAAGTCGACCCCGAGCACCACCTCACCGGTCGCGACGAACAGCAGCGAGTCCTGTGCGCCGACGAGGCCGTACATCCGGCGCTGCTCGTCCTTCACGTCGACCACCTTCTCGAGGTGCAGCGAGAGGGTCTCGAGCCGCGACAGCTCACGTAGGTCCTTCAGCACGGTGGGCGTCGGGTGCGCGATCGTCACCTCCGACGCGGGCGCCGGCCGCAGATCCCGCAGCGTCTCGTGGAGCGCTGCGTAGCCGATGCCCGCGACCGCCACCATCGCGAGCGGCCAGGCGAAGCGGGTCAGCGCGAGCACGGCGGGGTGCGTCGGCGGCTTCGCGGGCTCGGGCGTCGTCATGACGGAACAAGCTAAGGCGCCGCGCGCGTATTCCCACCTTACCCGCGCGCGCGGGCGTCAGATCGTGACGCGGAGGACCTCGTCGACGGTCGTGAGGCCTTCCTTCACCTTGGCGAGGCCGATCCGGCGCAGCGTCGAGACGCCCTTCTTCTGGAGGTGCACCCGGTACTCGCGCGGGCTCGCCTTGTGCTTGATGAGCTCGCGGATCTCGTCGTCGACCATCAGCACCTCGAAGATGCCGGTGCGGCCCTTGTAGCCGGTGCCCAGGCACGCGTCGCAGCCCGTCGGACGCGCGACGCGGAGCCCGCGCGGGAGCACGACCTCGCCGTCGTCGGTGACGTCCTGCTCGAGCGGCGCGAGCTGCTGGCACTTCCGGCAGACGAGGCGGACGAGGCGCTGCGCCAGGATCCCGGTGAGCGCGTTGGCGACGATCCAGGGCTCGACCCCGAGGTCGACGAGGCGCACCGCGGTCTCCACGGCGTCGGAGGTGTGCACGGTGGTGAGCACCAGGTGCCCGGTGAGCGCCGCCTGGAGCGCGATGCCCGCGGTCTCGGAGTCGCGGATCTCGCCGACCATGATGACGTCGGGGTCCTGGCGTAGGATGGCGCGGAGGCCGGTCGCGAACGTGAAGCCGGCCTTCAGGTTGGTCTGGCCCTGCGTGACCTCCGGCAGCTCGACCTCGATCGGATCCTCGAGCGTCATCACGTTCGTGTGCCGGGTGTCGACGAGGCGCATGAACGAGTAGAGCGTCGACGTCTTCCCGGCGCCGGTCGGCCCGCTCGTGACGAGGAACCCCTGCGGCCGGGCGACGAGCTCGCGCACCGTCGCCTGACCGTGGGGGTCGAGGCCGAGGCTCTCGAAGGGGATGAGCGCCTGCCCGGAGAGGATCCGCAGGACGACCTTCTCGCCGAGGGAGGCCGGGAAGCTCGAGGCGCGCAGGTGGAGCGTCTTGCCTTCGAGCTTCAGCGTCAGCTGCCCGTCCTGGGGAAGGCGGCGCTCCGCGATGTCCATGCGGGCGAGCACCTTGATGCGGGAGATGACCTCGGGCGCGATGTCGAGCGGGATGCCCTGCTCCTCGATCATCTCGCCGTCGACGCGGAAGCGCACGTTCATGCGGTCACGCTTCGGCTCCAGGTGGATGTCGCTCGCGTGGGCGCGCGTGGCGCGGCGGACGACCTCGTCGAGGACGATCACCGCTCCCTGCTCGAGGTGCTCGGTCATGGGCGGAGACGTTACCGGAAGCGCTCGACGAACGCCGCATGGAGGGCGAGCTCGGGGCGCGAGGCCGCGCCGGCCAGCTCGCGGGCGCGGTAGCCGCTGAAGATCTCGGAGACGCACATGGCGCGGCCCTCGACGGTGAACCGAGCCCGCCAGTCCTTGGCGGCGAGCACCGACGCGCCGTCGCTCTCCTGCTTGATGCGGCGGTACGCATGGGGCTGAGGCCCGAGGGCGAGCGCCTCCACGATGCGCGCCCGGAGGTCGAGCGCGAGCCCCTGCTCGGCGAGCCACGCGAGCTGCGCCTCGGCCTTGTCGGAGAGCACCACCTGCCACGCGGGCCGCGTGTCGGCGCCCGCATCGAGCCACCCCGCTCCGGCGGCGGGGAACGCATCGGCGTAGGCGACGTAGGGCTTCAGGTCGAGGACCGGCGTGCCGTCGAGCAGGTCGAGATCGCGGATGGTGACCACGCCGCCGGCGACGCTCACGAGCCGTACCGCGCTCATCCCGATGGGGTTCGGCCGGTGCGGTGAGCGCGTCGCGAACACGCCGCGCTTCGTGTCGCTCCGCGGCGGCAGCACCTTGGAGGGGACGGCTCCCGGCGGGACGCGGTCGAACCAGAAGAGCACCCAGATGCGCTCGAAGCCGTCGAGATCCGAGAGGGCGTCGCGGTGCTCGGGGAGGATCTCGATCGTCCCCTCGGTGCCCGCCGCGAGCACCGCCTGGCGCGGGGCCTCGACCTTCTCGGTGAACGGCGAGCGCACGAACCCGATCGGGTGGACGACCAGGCTGCGCGGCTCGCGGATCATGGCCGCCCCCTCTTACCAGCGATCGGTCACCCGCGCGCCGTCACACGAGCGCGCGACGGCGACCGGCGATGAGCGAGATCAGCGCGACGAAGACCACCGAGCCGAGGATCGACCAGACGATCGGGAACGTGGTCGTGCCGACGTGCACCGCGAAGAACTCGGGAAGTCCGATGAGGCGAGCCAGCCAGGTGCCGACGAGGGCTCCGATGAAGCCCACCCCGATCGAGGCGAGGAAGCCGCCCGGGAAGTAGCCGACGATGGCCTTGCCGGCCGCGCCGCACACGCCCGCGATGAGGAGGAGAACCAGGAGCTCGACGATGGTCATGGGGAACGGATCCTTTCGCGGGCAGCTCAAGCAATGAGCGTACCCATCGAGGTTGTGCTGCGATGTCCGCGAGTTGCGTGATCGGCGCGGCCGTCCGGCGCCGGGGCTCGGCGCCACTACCGTGGCGGTGACGTGCGCTCTCTTCGAGTCCGGCGTCAGCGCGACGGTTTGCGATGCATGATGCGCGTCGATGACGAGGGAGAGGACCAGCGCTCGGTTCGCAGCGGCCGCGGCGCTCGTCGCCGGCCTCGCCTGGGCGACCCGCGCGCAGGCTCACGCCATCGGGCTCTCGACGGGCGAGTACGTCGCGAGCGGCGACAGCGTGACCATGAAGGCGGTGTTCGCACGCGGCGAGATCGGGGCGATGGCGCCCGCGCTCGACGAGGACGGCGACGGCCACATCACGGCCCTCGAGATCGAGCAGGGAAGGAAGATCCTCGAGGCGCAGGTCCTCGCGAGGATCCACGTGCGCTCCGGCGGCGCGTCGTGTCCGGCGCTGCTCCTCTCGGCGAGCATGACCGAGCAGGATGGCCTCGCGATCAGCGGGCGATTCGACTGCCCGGAGGCGGGGCCGACGTTCGAGGTCGAGGTCGCGCTCCTCGACGAGCTCGCGCCGGCGCACCGTCACGTCGCGCGCGGGGTCTCCGGGGCGACGACGCACGACGAGGTGCTCTCGCGCGGTCATGCATCGTTCACGATCGTTGCCGGCCCGCGGGCGGTCGTGGCGGCGCCGGCGCCCGTGGAGGCGCATGGGGACGGCCACCCGGCGGCGCGGTGGCGCCTCCGGGTGGGCGGCGTGGTCGCCGCGGCCGCGCTCGTCTGGCTCGCGGCGCGCGTGCGCCGGAGGCGCTGAGCCGTTCAGTTGCCGATGAACCCGTTCGGGTTGCCCTGGCGGGCCGCGATGCGCCGGTTCCGTTCCTGCTCCCAGGCGTCCGGCGGGTCGACGCGGTCCCACTCGTCGAAGAGCGGACGATGCGCGTCGTCGACGAGGTGGAGCGAGGGATAGCTCGCGTCCATGTACTTGTAGGCGCGTGCGAGGTCACCACGCACGGCCGCGCGCGGGACGAAGACGCCGTGCTCGATCGCGCTCTGGCATGCGCCGAAGTGGAGGCTCGCGCGGAGGGCGCTCGCCGGTACGCTCGCGGTGCCGAGGACGCCCATCGGCAGGTCGCTGCGCAGCGCGTTCACCTCGCCGACCACCGGGAACAGGTTGTGGAGGTCGGCCTCGATGCGGGCGAACTCCGCTGACGCGAGGCGCGCGCACTTGCGACCCTTGAACCGCTTGCCGTGATGGTCGACGCAGCGCGGGTCGCCGTCGCGCCATTCCGTGAACGCGTGGCCGAACGCGCTGGCGGGGACCGCGTGCTCCCATTCGATGCGCTCGGCACGCGCATGGTCCTTCACGGCGACGTAGCCGCAGGCCGCGAGGTCGACGCGCATCGCGTGCCCCGCGCCGCCGAGGAACGTGCACCCGCAGTAGAGGTCGATGTGCTGGTTCGCCTGCGCGTAGATGCGTCCGAGCTCGTGCTTCGCTTCGTCGAACACGCGGATGCCGTGGTTGCCGCCGGCGGTCACCGGGCCGGTGGGCGGCGGCGCGGGCGCCGGCTCGTCGGCGTCACCGTCGTCGTCGGGGGCGGGAGGCGGAGGGGGTGCCGCGGTCGGGCCGGCGGTAGGTGTCGGCGGGGCGGTCGGTGCGGCGGCAGGGCCGCGGTCGGGCACCGAAGCGCAGGCGCTCGCGATCGAGAACGCGGCCAGCACCGCGGCGCACCGCGTGAGCAAGGCCGAGGGGCGCCGGGAGGGGGGCGGCGGGGGCGCCGGAGACAGGAAGGCACGGCGCAACGTCATCGTGTCTCGGGTGTGTACGCCGAGTCTGCCCATCTGTCGCGGCGGGCGTCGCGCTGCCAGCGTGGAGACGCGCCGGAGCCGTTGACGCGGGACGGCCGCGGGCGTCCTCTTCGGTGATGCGAGCCGTGTCCGCCGCCTCTGCACGCGCGCTGGTCTCCCTCGTTGCGCTCGGGTCGCTCGCTCCGCTGGTCGTCGGGTGCGAGGGCGCAGAGTCGATGCCGGCGCGAACCGCGTCCGCTCCGGCGCCGCGCAGCACCGACGACATCGATGAGGTCGGCGAGACGCTGCGCGCTCCCGTTCGCCGCGCTCCGCCCGAGTTCGACGACAGCGATCCGAGCGCGGTGCGCCTCTTCCACGAGCTGCTCGCGGGCTACGGCGCGTGGAGCGAGGACGCGCGCCTCGGGCTCGTGTGGACGCCGTACCACGACAGCGTCGGTGACGAGTTCGTGCCGTACGCGACGCACGGGCGGTGGTCGCATCGTTCCTTCGGAACCGGCGACGGCGAGGCGCCGATCGAGGAGTACGTCTGGGTCAGCGATCTGCCGTGGGGATGGGCGACGTTCCACTTCGGCCGCTGGACCTACGCCGGGGAGCGCGGGTGGGCCTGGGTGCCCGGCCGCCGCTACGCCGGCGCGTGGGTCGACTGGCGGACGCCCGATCGCGCCGACGCGCCGGATGCGGTCATCGGGTGGGGGCCCACGCCGCCTTCCCAGCTCTGGCGCGTGTCGCCCGGACCGGCGGCGCCGCGCCTCCGCGCGGGCTCGCTCGACCTCCGCGAGGCAAGGGTCGTGGCAGTACCGTACGCGGCGTTCTCCACGCCCTACGCGTACGTGCGAGTCCGGGATCTCTTCGCGGCCGACGTCGGGAGCCGCCTTCTCTACGGGCCGGCCGCGCTCGCCGTCGCGCGCGGCACGCAACCCGGGCTCGCGCCGCGACCGTCGGACCTCGGCTTCGGTCTTGCGCAGGTGCCCGCGCCGCCGACCCTCGATCGCGGCCTCCAGCAGGCGTGGATGCTCGCCACGCCGGCGAGCGCCATGGCGGTCGGAGCGGGGCCCGAGCTCGGGGCGCCTCCGCGGCTCCGCACGTACGTCGCCGGCGGGGCGCACTTCGCATCGAGCCGCTGAGCGGCTCGGCGCTCAGCGCTCAGCGCGTGACGCGTGACGGCTGGAGCGCGCGTCCGAGGCCGAGCGCGAGGCCACGGAGATCGTGGGCGGTGCGGACGGCGGCGAAGGCGACCTCGACGAGCTCACGGAGCCGCGCGTTCTTCACGGCCGACAGCACCGCGTGCTTGCTCGCGTCGCGGCTCTCCGGCGCGAGCACGAGCCAGGGAGCGCCGGCGCTGCCGACGAGCCCCGAGAGTACGGCGAGGATCCCGTCGCGTTCCGCGGGGAGCACCGCGGCCGATGCGACCTGCTTCGCGAGCTCCAGGCCTCTCGCGGTGGGCGGGCCGGCGAGGCCGGCACCCTGGAACGGCCCGTCCGGCCACACGCGGCCGTGCTGCTCGGCGCGGCCGCGGTCCCAGACCATCGTAGCCTCGGCGATCGACACGAACGTCGCGTACCGAGGGTCGTCCGCGAACGCCCGCGGGTAGCTCCACGTGACGATGAGCACCGCTCCGTCGCGCACGAGGACGAACAGATCTTCGCGGAGCGACGCTGCGTTCGCGTCGTCCCCCGCGGGGAGCTCGTACGCGCCGACCGCCGCTGCCTCGACGCCCCACGCGGCCAGCCACGAGTCGTTGGCCCACTCGATCGGCGCCGCCGCTTCGGCACGCCACGCGGCGTACTGCCCGGCGGTGCCGCGGGCGAGCTCGGCGGCGGACCCGGCGGCGAAGGCCGGCGCCTCCAGGCGGTAGCGGAGGGTCACCGGCGCGTCTTGCAGGCGGACGGTCGCGTCGGCGGGCGGACCGCCGCTCGCCGCGCCGCCGAGCGCAGGCCGTCCCGGCAGGAGGTGCGAGAAGCCGATGCGCGCGTCCTTGAAGAGGGCCGTGTCGTCGCGCCCCTCGGTCAGCGTGTGCGGCGAGGCGGGGACGGGCGGCGGAACGGGCGCATACGCGGCAGGGTTCCACGCCATCGAAGGGTGGGGCACGTGACCGACGGCAGCATGCATCGCCGAGGTATACGGCGCGGCGCGCGGTCGCCTTCCCGCGTGCGGCCGTTGACATCCTGACGCGCTACCCGCGGTCCGGCTGCCACGCCGTCGGAACGGCGGGGGTCGGGGAATGCAAGCGGGCGCCGGTTTGTCGAGAGAACGCGGGCGCCCTGAGCCTGGCACGAACCTCGCTTAGGCCTGAACCCGATGGACCGCTGGATCGCGACCGCATGGAAGGCCTTCTGGGTCGGGCTCGGCGCGTCCGCTGTCCTGATCTCGCAGTCCGTGCTGGCGCCTGCTCCGGCTCCGTCGCCGGAAGCGCCCGCTCCGCAGGCGATTCCCTACGTGCCGGCCGCGCAGCCCGCCGCGTTCGCGCCCACGCGCGCGTCGTCCCCGGTGCTCTCGCGTCTGCCGCCGCGCTGCGCGACCGTCGCCGACGTGAAGCGCTGCAGCTAGCCCTGCTGACCGCGGGTTCCTGACAGGCGACAGGAAACCGGACACCCGGAAAAGTCGTTCGGATCCCTCACGGCTCCCGCGCCGAACGACGCGTCCGACCCCCCGAAAGTCGTTCGGATCCCTCACGATTGCCACGCCGAGCGGCGCGTCCGACCCGTCGAAACTCGTTCGGAGCCCTCACGACTCCCGCGCCGACCGGCGCGCCCGCCGGCCGGGGCTCTGGGCCGGCAGGGATCCGAACGACTCTGGCGCCCTCGTGCACGCTCTGCGCTCGGAGTCGTGAGGGATCCGAACGACTTTGGCGCCCCCGTGCACGCCCTGCGCTCGGGAGGTCGTGAGGGATCCGAACGACTTTGCGCCTGGTGCACGGCCTGCGCTCGGCAGGTCGTGAGGGATCCGAACGACTTTCACCGCGTCGTGCATCCTCCGGAGCCAAGGAGATCGTGAGGGATCCGAACGACGTTGCCGGCCAGGCGCCCCGCTTTACGGAACTTCACCTCCGCGGGCCGGATGGACGCGGGCCGCTGCAGGTCCAACGGCTACCCTCGCATGATGTCCCGGCTGCGTTCCGCCACGACCCTGCTCCTCGGCGCCCTTGCCGCCACTGCGGCGCTCGCTGCGTG
>JAQBQL010000002.1 GCA_028287035.1 Labilithrix sp.
AGCGGAGTCGGCGGGCGCGCTCGGGCCCTGGTCCGCGGCGGCGGCTCGGCCCGACGGACCCCGGAGCGCGGCGGCGCCGATGCCGATCCCGAGCAGCGCCAGCAGGGGGAGCGCATAGACGAGGGGCGATCGCTTCGCCGTCGTGCCGTCGCCAGGCGCTGCGTCGCGTGCCGCGCCGAGATCGGTCGAGACCCCGGGGGGCGGCGTGCGTGCCGGCGCTACGCTCGGCGCGAGCGGGCCGCGATCGAGCTGCGTACGGGACGTCGCCTCCTCGGGGCGGGCGCGGGCCTCGACCGCCTGCGGCGACGCCGACAGCTGCTGCGTGTGCACGCGGGCGCCGGCGAGGAGCTCCGTGACCGGCGGCCCCTTCATCACCTCGGTGGCCGGCGGGTTCGGCATGACCGCGGTCGCGCCGACCGCGCCCGCGCCGCTCAGCTGCGAGAACGCGAGCAGCGACTCCGGAAGATCCGCGGGCGGCGCGATCGACGAGACGCCGCGCACCGGAGCCTTGAAGCCGCGGATGCGCGCGAGCATGGCGAGCGACGACGCGTTCGCCCAGGGCGCGAGCGCCTCGGCCATCTCGGCGGCCGTGGCGAACCGCTCGTCCACCTCGCGGGCGAGCGCCTTGTGGACCACCGCGGCGAGCTCGTCGGGGAGGTCGGGCCGCAGCGACTGCACGGGCGGCGCGTCGGCCGTGAAGAGCTTGAAGAGGATCTCGGTGAGCTCGCCGGACTCGGAGGAGAAGGGCGTCCGTCCGGTCAGCAGCTCGTAGAGAATGACCCCCACCGAGTAGAGGTCGGACCGCGTGTCGACGTCCCGCGGGCTGCGCGCCTGCTCCGGCGACATGTAGAGCGGCGTACCGAGCGCCGAGTTGGTCTGGGTCAGCGACTGGCTACCCGGCTGCTGGACCTTGCTGATGCCGAAATCGAGGATCTTCACGAAGTCCGGCTCGCCGTCCTTCGTGACCACGAAGCAGTTCGACGGCTTCAGGTCGCGATGGATGATCCCGATGGCGTGCGCCGCCTGGAGCGCGCGAAGCACCTGCATCACGAGGTGGACCGTGCGCTCGACGGACAGACCGGAGGCGCCGTCCCGCGCGATCACCTCCGCGAGGTCGTGCCCCTCGAGCGCCTCCATCACGAGGAAGGGCGTGCCGCCCGCGGTCTTGCCGGCCTTCGTGACCGGCACCACGTGATCGCTCTTGATGAGCGCCGAGGCGCGACCTTCGTTCAGGAACCGCTGCTCGGCCCCCGGGAACGCCGCGAACTGCGGGTTCATGAACTTGATGGCGACCGGCGTGTGGAGGAAGAGATCCCAGGCGAGCGCGACCGCGCCCATCCCCCCCTCTCCGAGGATCTTCTCGACCCGCCACGCCCCGTCGATGATCTCGCCGGGCGCGGGGTACGGGCTTGGCCCGGTGGACTGACTCATCGACCCCTTGCGAGATATAAAGGCGTGCGGCGCAGGAAGCCAGATCGACCGCGGGCCCCCTCCCGAACGGGTGACAGCCGGGATGACATCCTCCCGGCGGGCGGCCTATAACGGCTGCCGATGGCCGTCACTCGCTCCGCCCCGCCTGCCTCCGCCCCTCCGAGCACCAGCGACCGCGCGCACATGAAGCGCCTCGACGACATGAACGCGAAGGCGCTCCTGGGTGGCGGCGTCGAACGCATCAAGAAGCAGCACGAATCCGGGAAGCTGACCGCCCGCGAGCGCATCGATCTGCTCCTCGACGCGGGGTCCTTCGTGGAGATGGACCGCTTCGTCACCCATCGCGCCACCGACTTCGGGATGGCCGAGCAGAAGGTCCTCGGCGACGGCGTCATCACCGGCTACGGCTTGGTCGACGGTCGCAAGGTCTTCGTCTTCGCTCAGGATTTCACGGTCTTCGGCGGCTCGCTCTCCGGCGCCTACGCGAAGAAGATCTGCAAGGTCATGGACCTCGCGATGAAGGTCGGGGCGCCGCTCATCGGCCTCAACGACTCGGGCGGCGCCCGCATCCAGGAAGGCGTCGAGTCGCTCGCCGGCTATGCCGACATCTTCCTCCGCAACACGCTCGCGAGCGGGGTCGTCCCCCAGATCAGCGCCATCATGGGCCCCTGCGCGGGCGGCGCCGTGTACTCGCCGGCCATCACGGACTTCATCCTGATGGTCGAGGGCACGAGCTACATGTTCATCACCGGGCCGGACGTCATCAAGGCGGTCACGCACGAGGAGGTCACGAAGGAGGATCTCGGCGGCGCGGCGACCCACGCCACGAAGAGCGGCGTCTCCCACATGACCGCGCCCGACGACAAGACGTGCATCGCGCAGGTCCGCGAGATGCTCTCGTTCATGCCCTCGAACAACCACGAGGACCCGCCGTTCAAGGCGACGCAGGACCCGCCGCTCCGCGAGGTCGCCGCGCTCGACACGATGATCCCCCTCGAGTCGAACCGCCCCTACGACGTCAAGGAGGTGGTGCGCACCGTCGTCGACGACGGGAACTTCTTCGAGATCGCCGAGGCGTTCGCCGCGAACATCGTCGTCGGCTTCGCCCGCATCGGCGGTCGTTCGGTGGGCGTCGTCGCCAACCAGCCGCAGGTGCTCGCCGGCGTCCTCGACATCAACGCGTCGACGAAGGCCGCGCGGTTCGTGCGCTTCTGCGACTGCTTCAACATCCCGCTCGTCACGTTCGTGGACGTGCCCGGCTTCCTGCCCGGCACCGACCAGGAGTACGGCGGCATCATCACGCATGGCGCGAAGCTGCTCTTCGCGTTTGCCGAGGCGACGGTGCCGAAGGTGACGGTCATCCTGCGCAAGGCCTACGGCGGCGCGTACGACGTCATGGCCTCGAAGCACATCAGGGCCGACGTGAACCTCGCGTTCCCGACCTCCGAGATCGCGGTCATGGGGCCCGAGGGCGCGGTCAACATCGTCTACCGCGCCGAGATCGCGAAGGCCGAGGACCCGAACGCGACGCGCGCCGCGTTCATCGCCGACTACCGCGAGAAGTTCGCGAACCCGTACAAGGCGGCGGAGCTCGGCTTCATCGACGAGGTCATCTACCCGCGCCAGCTGCGCGCGCGCCTCCACCAGTCCCTCGAGATGCTGAAGGACAAGCGCGACACGAACCCCCCGAAGAAGCACACGAACATTCCTCTGTAGGGGCTCTGCCCCTCGGGCCTTGCCCGAGCCTCCCCGGATCCGGCTCGCGGCTGGCAGCACGCATGAGTCGCCTGCGGCGAATGGCGCTGCGCGCCACGGGGTCATGCTTCTCGCGATCGGTTAACGCGCGAGCTTGCGGGTTGCGCGACCGCGAGAGGCGCGAGCTTGCGGGTGGCGCGGCCGCGCGAGGCGGTTACTTGTTGAACTTCGTGCGGCACTGCATGGCGCACGAGGTCTTTGCGGAGATGCAGCGCGAGCCCGGCGGGACCGTGTCGTCGAGGCCCTTGCAGCTGTCGAGGCACGTGTCGATCGTCTTCGCGTCGCCGCGCGGGTTGCCGCTCTTGCAGTTGCCGCCGTCGGCCGGGGTCGCGGGACCGGCGGTCGCGGGGACGACGCCGTCGGCGGGGCCCGAGGGCTCGGGGGTGGGCGAGCCGACCGACGACGGGTCGACCTTGGTCGGGGTCTCCTGCTTCGTCGGGTCCTTCGCAGGCTGACCCGCGCCGCCGTCGCCGCAGGCTGCGAGCACGTTGATCGACGCGAGAACGGCCGCGTACACCGGGAGCGAGAGCGTGATCTTCATGATCTCCGCGGTAGCACAAAGTTGGCCCGTCACGCCGTTTCTCCTTAGGACCATTCGAAAGGCCGAAGGAGAATTCGAATGAGTACTGCAAGCGATCGCCGCTCGCCTGACGCGACGCGGATCCCGTTCGACGGAATGGTGGAGGTTGGCGGCGCGCTCGGTCCGTCGTTCGAGGCGCAGGCAGTGAACCTGTCCGAGGACGGCATGCACCTCCGCACCACGTACCTGCCCGAGGTGGGTCAGCCCGTCACGTGTCGTTTCGACGCAGGGCAGGGGCTGGCGGTGACCGCCGCGGGCGAGGTCCTGTGGAAGGACGACATGGGCAACGGCGGCGAGTTCGGGATCCGGTTCACGAACCTGGACTCGGCGAGCACCGTCGCGCTCCAGCGCATCGTCGGTATGGTCGAGGACGGCCAGGCCATCGCCCCGCCGCACGGCCGCAAGGTCCGCCTGCACATCGACGGGCTCGCCTCGCCGATGCGCGCCCGGGTGAAGGGCGAGCACGGCCAGAGCGTCACCGCGTTCAGCGAGCTCGGCTTCCTCCAGGTCGGCAAGCAGCTCGATCTCGAGGACGCGCAGACCGGGAGCAAGCGCCCGGCGCTCATCGATCGCGTCGCCGTCGACCTCGAGCCGCAGACGCGCATCCCGCAGCTCGTCGTGACCCTGCGCTACGACGACGAGGAGGCCTATGCCGCCGAGCGCGCCGAGCACGAGGCCGCCGCGCACCACGACGGGATGCTCCCCGGCGGCTCGCTCGCGCCGCACGCGATGGACCACGGCTACCACGCCGACGAGAACGACGACATTCCCGACGACGAGGTGCCGGGCGACCACCACCACGACGGCGGGCACATCGCTCACGCCTCCGCGGCGCTCGAGGGCGAGACCACCGAGGACGAGGAGCACCACAAGATGAAGGGCGCGTTCGCGCGCTCCGCAGCGAAGGTGACGCCGGCCCTCGAGAAGTGGGCCAAGCGCGCGAAGACGACCGTGGCGCTCCTCGCGGCGCGCGCCCGTCAGAAGAGCGGCGCGCCGACCGACGACGTCGAGATCCCGGTCCGTCGCAAGACGGCGCCGGCACCCGGCGGCGGGCTCACCACCTCGGGCCGCAAGGTGATCCGCGGTGAGATCGAGGACACGCTCGTCGAGGAGGAGCCGTCGGTGAAGACGCCACTCTTCGCGGTCACGAAGAAGAAGGCGGTCGTCGGCGCGGCGATCGGCGCGACGCTCATCCTCGCGATGGTGGCCATGCGCAAGCCGGCGCCCGCGCCGGTGGTCAGCGCGGCTCCTGCGGCGGATT